>CAJWHU010000179.1 GCA_913041325.1 uncultured Fidelibacterota bacterium
AAATCAGATTCATTATGAACCCACGATAGCATTAGCGGAATCAACATGGTGCAGCCCAAAATGGAGAGAAGAGATCCAAGTATATTGAAAAGTGGCTTAAACCTCATTTAATGAACAGTTTTTTTATTTTTCCAATGGCCTTTGGTTTAGCGAATACTAGTGCCGTGTCATCTTCAGTCAAAATAGATGTACCGTGAGCTATTCTAATTTTACCATGATGATTTATCATTCCAATGATACAGTCTTTTGGTAAATTTAAATCTTTCAGCGGATATTGCGTTATTAGACTATTTATTTCTGGTTGGAATTCGATGACATCCACCTCTATCTCATCAAAAGTAACAACTGGAATTTCAGTCCTGTCAGTGTGCAACTCGCGAAGAATCGCATTTACTGTTGAAAGGTTTTTACTAATCACTGCTCCCGTACCGATCTCTTGAATCGAGGGTATGTACTCTGTCGTAGATACATGAATTATTCTTTGCTTTGCACCGAGGTGTTTAGCTAGTAATGCCGCTATTAAATTGGTCTTTTCATTTTCAGTAACACAAATAAAACAATCTACATCTTGAATATTTTCAGACTTCAAGAACTCTATATCCGTCCCGTCTCCATAAATAATCATGGATTCGTCAATAAAATGTGAAATATGACCTGCTTTGGGTCTATTGTAGTCAACAAGCCTGACGTTTACAGAATCACTTGGTAGGGCTTGAGCTAATGATCTTCCAATTTTACTACCACCTAATATCATTACACGGCGAGTTGTCGTTACTTTCTTACATAATAGATCCATCAGATTTTGAATATCTTCTGTTTTGATTACAAAATATCCAATGTCTCCCTCTTGAAAAGTGAATTCAGAGGAAGGCACGATTGTTTCTTGTCCTCTCAAAACAGCAATAACGCTAAAGCGAAAATGACCATTATCTCTGGCAATTTCGCTAATGTGGTGTCCATTTAAATTTTCACATTCTTTATCAATTGATAGCCCTAACATTGTTAACCTTCCAGCCTCAAAGTCCATCACTTGAACAGCATACGGATGTTTAACAAGCCTCATTATTTCCTCGCAAGCTGCTTTCTCAGGGTGAATGACGATATCTACACCAAACTTTTCAGGGCGTATTATTGAATCCTGCGTTGTATATTGTTGATTGCGCAACCTAGCAATAATTCTATTTGCTCCAAGTTTATGTGATTGCTGGGAAGCGATAAGGTTTACTTCGTCAACTTTTGTGAGACAAAGGACATAATCAGCGTCGCCAACTTTAGCATCATTTAAAGTTTTTGGGCTCGCTCCATTGCCTTCGACTACTATAACATCAAGATTTTCTGATGCTCTACGGCATTTTAAGGGGTCGATATCTACTACAGTTATATCGTAATCTTCTTCACTAAGTGCTTTGGCTACATGGAATCCAACTTCACCACCACCAATGATCACAACTTTCATGCTACAGTACTCATCTGTTTGTTGCTAAAGTTACTTAATTTTTGATCAAAATAAACGTTTTATCAACTTTATTTAATTCTTTCAATATCAGCACCTAGGCCTCTGAATTTTGATTCTATATTTTCATAACCTCGATCAATATGGTAGACCCTGCTTATAGTTGTCACACCTTTTGCAGCTAAGCCGGCAATGATTAGTGAGGCACTTGCTCTTATGTCAGTTGACATTACAGGAGCGCCTATTAGTTCATCGACACCTCGGATAAATGCTGTATTTTTATCAACCTTTATATTGGCACCGAACCTGTTTAGCTCTGGAACATGACTAAACCGATCATGGTAAACAGTATCAGTTACTACCGAGGAACCTTTGGCTAGAGCCATTAAAGAAACCCATTGCGCTTGTAGATCTGTAGCAAAACCAGGGTAAACTGCAGTGGTCATATCTACACTTTTTAAATTATCAATTGAATTAATTGTGATGGAATCAGATTGATTTTCTACATAACAACCCGCATCTTTAAGTTTTAACAAAATTGATTCAAGATGGCTAGGATTTACTCCTTCAATTGTGACTTTACCAAGTATCGCGCCTGCTATTAAAAATGTACCTGCCTCAATTCTATCTGGAATAACTTGTATATCAGCTGCATTTAGTTTCTCGACACCATTGACTATAATCCTTGACGTACCAATTCCATCAATTGAACCACCCATTTTATTTATATAATCACACAATTGGACTATTTCAGGCTCTCTTGCCGCATTCTCAATAACTGTCCTCCCATCTGCTGTTGCAGCCGCCATGACAATATTACCTGTAGCACCTACTGAAGGAAACTCAAAACTAATATTTGCTCCCTTTAATTTATTTGCTTCAGCTAAAATATACCCTTTCCTCAAAGTAACCTTGGCTCCAAGCTTTTCTAATGCTTTTAAATGAAAATCAACTGGACGTGGTCCCCACGCACAACCACCAGGAAGAGATACACGGACTTTCCCAAATCTTGCTAAAAGAGGTCCTAAAACATAAAAAGATGCTCTCATTGTTTTTACCAATTCATACGGAGCCTCAGGGTTATTCACTGTACTAGCATTTATTACTAATCTGTCATTTTTAAAAGAACACTTTGCACCAATAATTTCCATTAATTGTATCATAGTTCTAGTGTCGCGAAGATTTGGAACCTTATGAATTGTACTTTTTCCATCAGCCATCAACGCTGCTGTCATAATAGGTAATACAGCATTCTTCGCTCCACTTATTTTTACTTTGCCGGATAATTGTCTTTGCCCTTTGATAACTATTTTATCCATCACGCACCAATATTTGTTTTGCCACTAAACATATAATCCATAATATCAATACTTTCTGATTTATTTAAGTATTTTATTTTAACATTTGTTTTGTCTTTCTTTACAAATTTTTCAAGATGTAAATGATAGTCTGCCCTTCTTATTATCTGAGATAAATGTGTTATACAAATTACCTGCTTACTTTTAGAAAGTCTCAATAAGTAGTCAGCAACTTTCTCAGCTGCTTTTCCTGAAATACCTGCATCTATCTCATCGAAAACTAATGTCTTAACTGGATCTAAATGTTGAAATACTGATTTAATTGCGAGCATAATTCTTGAAATTTCACCACCTGATGCGACCGACACAAGAGGCTTAACTGGTTCACCAGGATTTGCAGAGAGGTAGAATTCTACCTTATCTATACCTTTCGAATTTGCAAGAATATTTTCTTTATTAAGACTAACAAAACCATCTTTATCTTTTTCCTGCTCAATAATAATATCGAATGATGATCCCTTCATGTTGAGTGCTGACATTGAATCTAAAATCCTTTTTGATAATTTTTTTGACTCATTTTTTCTTTTTTTATGGATTTTAATTGCGATTTCAGAAAACTTTTTTTCCATCTT
>CAJWHU010000180.1 GCA_913041325.1 uncultured Fidelibacterota bacterium
GTTTTAGTAGATGAAGAAAAATGGATTACAATTGAAGAGGGTAAAATAAGAAATAAATGGGAAGTGCTCTCACCATCAGGGAAAAAAGAACTGATAGTCCCAGATTATGATCTTGAGAAGATAAATATCCAAAACACCAATGAGTTAGGTATATACCAAGTTTATTCAAACGGGGAGAAGTTTACTTCCTTTCCGACACGTCTGCATTACAGGGAATATATTAGTGAATCAATTGGCCAAAATGATCTTAAAAAATTTATTAATGATGAAAATACTCGATGGTTAACAATGGATGATGATTTTGCAAAAATCTTCTCTGAAACAAGACATGGTAAATCTCTATGGAAAATATTTCTCATTCTTGCATCAATAATGTTTCTAATAGAAACATTATTAGGCAAGCCCGACCTCTCTAAGCTAAAAGTCGAATAATTTTGGAAAGAATAAATGTTAAAAATGAAAAGGCACTTCTTGTGGGGGTGATTAGACCTAATTTAGAAAAAGACGTAATTTTGGATCATTTGAATGAGTTAGAGCTTCTTGCTAAAACTGCTGGAGCCATTGTTGTTGCAAAAATTACTCAAAAAGTAGCAAAAATTAATCCATCTACTTTCATTGGATTGGGCAAAGCGCAACAAGTTATTAATCAAGCAAAAGAGCTGAGAGTATCCATCATAATTTTTGATGATGAATTAAGTCCAGCACAAATAAAAAACTATCATCAAAAATCAAAAAAAATAAAAGTAATTGATAGAAGTGGTTTAATTTTAGACATTTTCAAACAAAATGCTCGCACGAAGGAATCAACCACCCAGGTTGAGTTGGCATACCTACAATATTTATTACCTCGTTTGACAAGGCAATGGACCCACCTAGAAAGGCAGATGGGTGGTATAGGTACTCGGGCAGGGATGGGAGAAACCCAAATTGAGGTTGATAGGCGTATTGTAAGAACTAGGATAAATAAATTAAAAAATGAATTAAAGGATATAGAGAAAGAAAGAAGGATTCAAGGCTTAAAAAGAAAATCTGAATTTCGCGTATCCTTAGTTGGATACACCAATGCGGGAAAATCAACTCTTTTCAAGGCTTTGACCGGCTCGGATGTTATCGTTGAGAATCAATTATTTGCGACACTGGATACCACTGTTCGAAGGTTGCAAATTGGTAGATCTCATTCGATATTATTAAGCGATACTGTTGGTTTTATTAGAAAACTCCCTCATAATCTGGTTGCATCATTCAAAAGTACATTGAAAGAAGTTGTAGAGGCTGATTTAATTATCAAAGTGTTAGATATTTCCTCGCCACACATATATGAACATATACAAACCATCAATAAAGTTTTGAATGATATTAATGCTAGTCATGTGCCTGCAATCAATGTTTTGAATAAAGTTGACTTGTTGCCTGATGCTAGTTCGATAGCAAAATTAAAAAGGACTTTTCCTGGTATGCTAACCATATCAGCAGCAAGAAGTCTGAAACTGTCTGATCTGAAAATAAAAATTAAAGAGGCTATTGAGGAAAGCTATGAGACCGTCGATGTTAAATTTTCATATCGCGATAGTAAGTTAATTTCAAAAATTCAGGAAAATGTTATTGTTCTTGAAAGAGACTATATGAACGAGTATGTCAAATTAAAACTTCGGGGCAGTAAAGCTCGAATTAATAAAATCTTGTCAATGGTTAATTGAAAGACAGGGTAGATTGTTTTTTTGGGATCATTCTTTGTTTAATGAATGACGGGAGCCTCCCAAATACAGCAAACTTCCTTGATTCATATTCATGAAAAGGCCTGTTTTTTGAACCTGAAGTACAGCACCCAATTTTTGAGTATAGATCCAAAAAAATTCATAACCTACCCATATATCTTTCAATTACTATTATATATTATTCATTTTTTTTATTTCAAGAAAACTACTTTTTAGTATTCAATTGATTTTCAGATTCTGCAATTATAACCGAAACAGTAGCATCACCAGTAACATTGACACATGTCCTGAGCATGTCAAGGATCCTATCGACACCTAGAATCAGCGCAATACCCGCACTTGGAACTCCTACTGTTTCTAAGATAATCACTAGCATCACAATCCCAGCACCAGGCACAGCAGCCGTCCCAATTGAGGCTAAAACAGTTGTAATTACTATAGTAAGCTGCGCACCTAAGTCGAGCGACATGCCTATAGTTTGAGCAATGAATACCGCTGCTACTGCTTGATAGAGTGCGGTACCATCCATGTTGATAGTAGCTCCTAGGGGTAAAACAAAAGAAGACACTTCTTCACTTATTCCCAGTTCATCCTCACATCGTTCCATGGTGACTGGAAGCGTTGCACCACTTGAGCTAGTCGAAAATGCGAGTAGTTGAGCAGGGGAAATACCTTTGTAAAACATTTTTAGTGGCATACTGGTCAATGTTTTTAGTAACCCTGCGTATGTAATGAAAGCATGAACAATAAGTCCAATTATTACTGCTACCATATAAAAACCTAATGCGCTGAGGAGTTCTAATATTTCTGATGGATTATCCCCCGCTACTTGATTAATAGTTTGACTAATAAGTGCAAAAACACCATAGGGTGCCATCAGCATAATGATATCGACAAGCCTAATGATAACGTAGTTTAGGCTTTCAAAGAATTCTTTTAAAGCTTTTCCCTTATCATTGGGGACTTTTATAAGGCCAACACCGAGGAACATGGCTATAAAAACGATTTGGAGCATATTTTTATTACTTGAGGCTGAATAGAAAAAATTGCTTGGAATCATATCAATAAATGGCTGTAATGGACCTCTGCTTTTAACATCTTCTACCGTTTTTGCTTTTCGGATGGCATCTTCCTCGTATGTTAGTTGTAGCTTATTTTTAATTGAATATGGGACTTTATCGCCTGGCTTAATCAAATTCACAGATGCTAGCCCTATTGTCACGGCAACAGCGGTCGTTCCAAGATATATTCCAATAGTTTTCCCGCCAATGCGACTAAGCTTTTTTAAATCTGATAATGATGCAATACCTGTTATTAAGGAGGATAAAACAAGGGGCATTGCTATAAGCTTGAGCAGATTTATAAAAATTATTCCAATAGGTGCTACCCAGTTTGTTGTAAAAATACCCCAGTTAAAGCTAGCTGAGGTAATTCCATAAACTAATCCTAAAATTATACCGATTATAATTTGCCAATGTATTGCTATTTTTTTCATGTGCTTTTTTTACAAGTTTGTAGTTAATGTATTTAGCTAAATTAGTAATTACATAAATAGAACTAATGTTAAAGCAAATTTAATATCGTTTTTATATTTGTTGTTGGCTGTTTACAGGCGAAATCCTCGCAAAAATAAAAAGTGGGCATTCCCTGCAGACATTTATATGAA
>CAJWHU010000181.1 GCA_913041325.1 uncultured Fidelibacterota bacterium
AACCTGATGCAGGAGAAATGATTGTCTCCCCATCAGAAGAAACCAAGTCTTTTCCCCATGACGCATACGCAAATGAGGAGGACTTAGCAAAAGGCATTTTTAGTTTTGAGGAAGTTGTGAATTTTTCAGTTAAAAGAATTACATCTAGTTGGGCGGGCCTACGAACTTTTGCACCCGATCGTACCCTTGTAATTGGATTTGATAGCAATATCCCCAGTTTCTTTTGGCTCGCAGGTCAGGGAGGGTATGGTTTTCAAACATCGGCAGCAGCGAGTAAAATGGCTAGTGAGATTATTTTAGGAAAAAGATCAAGTTTTGGACAATTGCAAAAAAGGGTCTCTCCAGATCGATTTAAATAATATCTTACGGTGTTACAGTCCGTTGAATGACACTTCATATATAGAATTCCAAAACTTTCCAGTTACATAGATTTTATCTTCTTCTTTATCATAGGCTATCCCGTTTAACACATCTTCATCACCAATCTTTTCACTGATCGATGTGAAATCAATCCATCTGACTAATTTTCCGGTCTCACTATTAATGCATGCTACTAAGTCAGATTTCCATATATTTGCCCAAATCTCATTTCCAACAAACTCTAACTCATTAAGATTTTTCACCGGCAATCCATTATGTGTTACGGCTATTGATCTAACGATGCGAAGAGTTTTTGGATCACGAAATTTTAAAATGTTACTTCCATTACTCATTACTAAGTATTTATCACTATTAGTTAGTCCCCACCCCTCCCCGCTGTATCGTAAAATTTTTTCAATTTCAAAAGTCTTTTTATCGTAAACGAACATCATCCCTGATTTCCAGGTTAGCTGATAGAGCTTGTCATTTAATAAAGTTAAGCCCTCAGCAAAAAACTTATCCTCCAATGATATTTTTCTTATCAATTTCCCAGAATACGCATTATATTCCCGCAGACTTGAATTCCCATATAAACCGGTACTTTCATAAAACACCCCTTTATCGACAATAAAACCCTGAGTGAAAGCCTTACTATCATGAGGAATTTTTTTTACTATCCGAGGTGTAACTGTTTCTTGAGCAAAAGAATTAAAACCATTAAAGGAAAATACTAACAAAATCAGCGCATAGGCATAATTTTTAGAACACGATAAAAATCTTATAAGAGATAAAATAAATGACAAAAACTTGCATATTAAGATCATGTCTTTTAGAAAATAGTGTATTTTTTTGTAAAAAGGAATGTAAATATCGTGCAATTTGCTTCAATAACAAAGAGAGTGGCAAAGTTAGGTTCTGAAAAATGGTTACCCCATTTGAGAGCAAAAAAAATGGCTGAAATTGATCCTAATGTAATTTTGTTAACCATAGGTCAACCGGATATCGCCGTTTCAAGTGACCTCGCAAATATTGCAATCGAATCCATAAAAAACGGGAGAACAGGTTACTCCAACGGTAGAGGAGAACAAAACCTAGTGTCTAGCTTGGTAAATAAATATAATAATGAGTGTGGGATCCGTATTACCGAGGATAATGTATTATGCTTTCCTGGGACTCAAACCTCTCTTTTTGCTTCAATTATGGGCCTAATAAATGAAGGAGATGAAGTCCTTTTAGGAGATCCGCTATATGCTACATATGAAGGAGTAATAGCTGCAGCGGGCGGAACAATCAAAAGTATAGAGCTAAAAAAAGATAATAATTTTAGAATGAGCCCAAGTGATCTAGCGAGTTCTGTAACAAGTAAAAGTAAGGTTCTTCTTTTAAATAATCCACATAATCCATCTGGAGCATTATTGACTAAAAGAGATATTGAAGGAATTGTAGATGTTTGTCTTCAAAAAGATTTATGGATACTATCAGACGAAGTTTATGCATCCCTTATTTATGATTTTGATAGTCCCGCAGAGTTTTACTCACCATTAAATGTGCGGGACGCATTGGACCGTACTGTTGTCGTTTCAAGCATATCGAAATCACACGCTGCACCTGGGTTTAGGAGTGGATGGATGGTGGGTCCAAAAAACTTTTGTGATGCAGTTTTACCATTATCCGAAACAATGCTATTCGGCAACCAACCCTTTATTGCGGACATGACAGCATATGCGCTTGAAAATGATTTTCACACAGCAAAAAAAATGAGAGATTCTTACTACAAAAGAGCTGTAAAAATTTATAATGTGCTTAAAAAAAATAATAAAGTGGAACCAATAATGCCACAGTCAGGCATGTTCCTTCTTGCGGACATATCCAAAACAGGATTAAGTTGCGATGTTTTTGTTGAAAAACTACTTGAGGAAGAGAAGTTGGCCATTATGCCAGGCAGTTCATTTGGGGAAAATGCCCGTGATTTAGTACGCATAAGTCTAACGGTACCGGATGAGAAGATTGAGCTGTCTTGTGAAAGACTAAATCGTTTTATTAACAGAATAATCTAGCTATTTTTTTGTTTTACAACCTATATGGTCTCTAATGCTCTTTCAAAAGACCCTACTAATTCATCTGGGTCTTCAAGACCAACAGACACTCTGAAGAAACCTTCAGTAATACCAAGCGCTTTACGCGCATCAGAATTAAGATATCTATGCGAACTGCTCCCTGGATGCGAAATGGTCGTTCCAATATCTCCTAACGTTGGAGCGAACGCTACGCCATCGATATTTTCAATAAATTTATTAGCATCTGATCTATGATCACCAATTTCAAAGCTTACCATGTTACAGCCATTTCCTCTAAAGAGCCGTTTAGCAAGAGATATATCTGGATGCTCTGGCAGATTAGGGTAAAGTACTTTTTTAACCTTGCTATTTTTCTTTAGGGCTTCTGCAAGAACTTTTGCGTTTTTTTGAGCTTTTTCAAATCGCAATTCAAATGTAGCAAGACCTCTTTCAGCTAACCAACAATCAAAGGGACTTGGAGTAGCGCCAATCGAAACAGAAAAATTGTAAATCGCCTCCATCTTGTTTTGATCTTTAGATGAGACATACCCTAGTGTGGTATCAGAGTGACCAGATAACAGCTTAGTAATTGAATGAATAACAAAGTCTGCGCCATATTCAAAAGGCTTTATGCATGCAGGAGTTGTAAAAGTGTTATCAACAGCCAATAAAATATTGTTTTCTTTGCATAAATTTGCAATGCCTTCTATATCTGCAACCCTAAGCGTTGGATTAGACACACACTCAATTAAGATCATTTTTGTGTTTTTTCTTATCTCAGATTTAACTGAATCAATATTTGTTGGATCAGCAAACGACGCTTGTATTCCAAATCTAGGCAAATCC
>CAJWHU010000182.1 GCA_913041325.1 uncultured Fidelibacterota bacterium
TAAGAGAAGCAAAAATTCATCAAATCCCAAGCATCATGCAAACTGCTGTAAAAGATGGTATGATTACCATGACCAAATCTTTAGAAGAATTAGTAAAAGCAGGTAAAATTGATGCAGGCGCTGGCAAAGAACAATAAAGGTTTTTCATTACTTGAGATTATAGTGGTGCTTGCAATAATTGGTGGAATTAGTGCCGTTGGAATTCCGAACTTTATGGAGTGGTCAAAAAAAAGAGCATTAGTCAATGCTACCACACAAGTAACAAGTTTATTTCGAAATATTTTTGCCACAACAGAACGAGGAACCTTTGCTTATGTTCAAGTTATTATTAATAGTAGTAATGATGGAATTCAGATAAGTACCAAAGGAATTACGATGGATAGTTTAGTCGAAGTTATGAATAATACAGATGGTCCATGGCATACAGGTGACTCGAAATGTGATTTATCTCAAGCGCTTAATTGGGATACCGACGACATTAACAATCAAAAATTACAAGCCAATCTTTTTGAAATGAAAAGTAAAGATGTAGTCGCAAATTTTAATGGAGAAGCAGCAGTGTGTTTTTCAAGAAACGGCAAGTTTCACTACGCACATGGGGATCTCGAGGAAGGTGACCAACCTCTAAAATATCTGTATTTACTATTGAATAAAGATACAAATAAGGAATGTGACATTGGCATTCCAGATCTTAATGATGATCAATTTGCGATAGCTATCCCTATTGATGCAAATACTGATGAAAAAGGTTGTGAATTTGTTGGAGCAGTTCAATGGTCAAGATTTGGTGAGTTTAACGCAAACAGATGGGATAAAGATACAAATTCATGGAAATACATGTAATGAAAAATAATAAAAAAAATAACGCTGGTCTTTCATTGTTAGAAGCTCTAATTTCTATGGTGGTAGTTGGAATTGGATTTGTTGCCATACTTCAAATTACTCAATACTCAATAAATTCAGTAAAAACATCTGCAGAGAGAACAAAGGCTAACTTTTTTGTCAATATGTTTGCAGAAGACGCGTTATCATTAAGAGATACCTCAAAAAGTGAAAATTTAAATGACATAATGGTAGTTGATGATGATAAAAGATTCACTTCAGAATGTGGAGTTCAAGGTAGCAAAATGAATGTTAAGACTGGAACTGCTGGAGATGTCTATAAAAATTCAACTTCAGAGACTGATCCAACCATAAATAAAAGTGAAAAATGGAACGCCCTAATAAGTAATAGAGATTATATGGATTGTTCTAATAGTGGGCGAGAGGTTAGAGCATTTGATATTTTTAAGATATGTAATTATTCAGATTCGCCGGGCTGTATCAATAACGCCAGTCAAAAGGAAGAAGTTATTTACATAGGAAGAGCTCAAATGACTTTAAATAATGGAGGAAAAAGAAAATATTTATATTTTCAATCTGATTTTAGATTAAAACCATGAGAAAAAATACAAGCAATAAAGGGCTTACTCTTATAGAGATACTTATTGGTATTATTATAACAAGTATAATGGTAGGTGCAATGTACACTTCTTACAATGTTGTAAGTGGTGCGTACAAACAAGTGACTGACAAAGCGAAAATTAGTTCATCAAGTAGAGATTTAGTTACAATGATAATGCGAGATATTAGAATGGCCGGATTTAAATATTACTCTGGTACACACGCACAGGAACGATTCCGAACTCTAATGGAAGATAGGTGTCCAAGTCTTTCATTGCCTGATAGAAATTATATTGTGTTTAATTCTGGTTTTTCGGACGAAGAAATGAATAGAAGCCACGCACCTTTGGTCATAAGAAAAAATGTTACTAAAACTTTCCCTGAACTGCATAATAGTCAAGATTTGTGTTGTGATCGAATTGAAATTGTTTATGAGGATTTCAGATTGTTGGAAGACAGCGATGAGGATTTACTTCAACCTTTTAAGATTTATAAAATTTCATATTATGCAAAAAAAACTGGATCTGCCGATAATGACCCTCGATATGGCGTTTTTAAAAAAATTGAGCACTGGAGTCAACCAAGAGCAACTTTAGATTATTGTTTTTGGCCAGCTGATGAAGCGGATTTGGCCACAGGAGATTGGGATGATACATGTCCAGAGTGTTTTGAGGAAGAATTAGTAAGAGACCATATTGTAGATATGGAATTTATTCCATTCGATCAAGACGGAAGAGTGATAATGGATGATGCTAAAAATTTTCCTACACCAGAGAATATGAATCTTAGAGATAGGATTTTTGATATAAGAACAGTTGATATGAGGCTTACTTTTAGATCAAAAAATCCTTTTTATGAAAAAGATATGGCAAGAGATCCAAATGATCCAACCAAATTAATTAAAAGAAAAGTATATGGTCTACAAAGAGTTTATGACCCTGCAGACTCTGATGTGGATAAGTATTTACGAGACTCTGTAATAGTTACGATTAATACAAGAAATATAGGACAAGCGTTTCAATGATTAAAAAAAAAGAGAAAGGGTTTGCTTTAGTTTTAGCATTAGTTTTGTTGTTAACTATGTCTTTAATGGGTGGTTCTCTAGTTGTTACCGCATCATCAGATCATCGAGGAAATAACAGTAGTGATGAATACCAACAAACATTTTATGTAGCTGAAACTGCATTGCTTGAGGCTCAAAAAAGCTTGATGGATAGAATGATAGGTCCAGTTAACGTTGCTAGTGGAATGAGAAACTATGATGCTAGAAGTATGCCAATAAATCAATCTACTCCCGTCGCAGGCACCACGGCAGATGTAAACGTAACTCCTTGTGTAAAAAGCTTTAAAAATATCGATAGTAGTAGTGGCTCTACTTTTAGAGTTGTAGAGTATGTTAGAGATCAAAATTTTTATGATATCATTCAACCTATCATCGAAGGTGATGTGTTGGATTTAACTTTGGGTTCTGATGAGGACATTGATAAAGAAAAAAAGAAATTAAGCCAATATAGATATGAATATATCTCAGTGTTAGTTGGCATGGAAACTTTTACAGGTACCGGAACAAGTGTTAAAAAAACTCAATTTAATGCACAAAAAAGAGGAGCAGCGTATAGAATCTATGGTTGTGGCATTTTAGGTCCTGTTGATAGACCAGAAATATTAGTTCCTCTCGAAACTCTTGTTGTATTATCATACTAATTCAAAAAAAAATTAATTCTAAAAGCTTAAAATAGACATTTAGAGTGTTGAATATTAAAAAATATTTTAATAAAA
>CAJWHU010000183.1 GCA_913041325.1 uncultured Fidelibacterota bacterium
CAATTTTGTCATCGTGGTTGTTGACCATGTCCATGTCGCCGTCCAGGCCTTTGTTGGCGAGATAGGCAACCATCTCTTCTTTTGATAGTGAGGCAAGTCCACCTCCGCTGTTAACAGATGATGAGCCGTTAATATCCTCAGAGACGGATGGCATAGCAGGCCTTTCAACCGTGCCTTTTTTCACTTTCATGATCATTGCTTTTGTTTTGGCTCTTACAATTTTGTCATCGTGGTTGTTGACCATGTCCATGTCGCCGTCCAGGCCTTTGTTAACTAAATAGGCAATGAGATCTTCCCGAGACAGCGTACTTAATCCGTTAGCTGAATTATCAGGTTGAGCCTTATTGGACGACTTTTTTGGGAGTGGAGGTAACACGCCTGTTCTCTTCGATTTTACGATACCCGCTTTTGCCATTCCTCTAATTGTTTTCTCAGGTATGTTGTTAACAAAGTCCATGTCTCCTTTCATACCCATATTTATGGCAAAATCGATATAATCTTGCTTGGATGAAAATCCGCCAAATTCTGTCTGCTTTTTGTCCTCGATTCCTATGCTATCCTCATCTTTTGTAAGGTCTACTTTTGGTACGATGTCATTTAGTTTCTGGAGAATTTTTGACTTATGTTGCCAGTTTAACTGGTCTAAAATTGAAAGTAGTCCACTTGACTTTCTAGTGCATGTGACCCAAACACCAAGGTCAGTCTCAGCGATTGAAAAATTGACATACTCGGTTACAAATGGGTTTGTCTTAAAGTGGAAGCCAAACTCCTTATTCTTGACGCATGTCACTATTCGACATTTAAACCAGGGTGCAAGGGTTTTTGGTCTTATCTTGAAAAAAGCTCCAGGTTTCAATTTTAATTTTGAAAAACAGTACTTATGGACAAAGCGTTCTTCCTCTAAAACTGGTAATGCCCTCTGAATGCCGTGGAACCAGACATTATACATTTCCAAAGATGTCAATATTTTCCACATGATTTCTTTAGTGGACGAGAAATGGTACTCTATTAGACTTTCACTTTGAAAGGGGGACCAATCAGACCAGCTGTCTCCAATCTTATTTTTCGGGACTGCTGGAACTTGAAGTGATGCTTTTTCTTGTTTTATGCCGTCAAACTCCAGATCCTTTGATGAGAGGTGCTGGATGCTTCCATCGGGAAATTCGACTTCGAATTTTGTTGGGTAAAAATAAATTTTATTTACTTTGCCACGTAGGCCGGAATTTCGAACTGTACATTCTGTCCCGGGCTCGATCCTGTTCAAAATCATGTTAAATCAGTTTCTTGTTTTTAATCAAAATTTACAAATATCATTAGTTACCCGCTCTAAAACTTAATTATGAATATCTTTTAATTGATAAATAATTTAGTATGTAAAACTTTGCAAAAAATAGTGGTAGGCATGTCTAATTTATACTACAACAATGAAGTTATTTCGATTATCAACTATGATTTCTGCTGTTCTTACCTATTTGATAATATTTATTGGTGGAATGGTCAGGGTATCTGGAGCTGGTATGGGATGTCCTGATTGGCCCAAATGTTTTGGTAGATGGATACCACCAACCAGTTTGAGTCAAGTTCCTGATTATATAGATCCAGCAAAATTCAATATAGTTCTTGCTTGGATAGAATATCTTAATAGGCTTTTTGGCGTGCTAGTTGGTTTTTCAATACTCATTACATTGATCCTGGGTTTCAAATATCATTCTAATACCCCTCGTATTAAATGGCCTTTGCTCTCTGCCTTCCTCCTCACTTTATTTCAAGGATGGCTAGGGTCTGTTTTGGTTAACACCGTTTTGAACCCCATTACAATTACATTGCATCTATTGGTTGCTCTGGTCATACTTGTGCTACTAATATATGTCTCCCAGCAGGCTTATTACCTTAAAAATCAATTAGCTGAAAGCAAAAGCATCTACCCAAAAAAAATGAAGATTGTTTTTACGTTGATTGCAGTGACGTTATTCGTGGAGATAATCTTGGGTACTGAGATCAGAGGTGGTCTTGAGATCATGCGTAAGGAGAACCCAATGATTCAATCAGATTTTCTTTTAAAAATGCTGGGTCCTTTTAAGTATGCTCACACAATCCTTGGTATATTTATAACTGTTTTAACTACCTACATGCTGTATCTTGTTACTAAAAAATCAATCAACCCATCACCCCTTATGGTTCAAACGGGGATAGGTACTGTAGTGTTGATATTTTCACAAATCGTTCTTGGTGAAATGCTAGTATTCTTAGAATTTAGTCCACTTATTCAGCTGTTTCACCTTTGGATTGCATCTTGGATTTTAGGACTTCTCAGTGTACAATATGTAGCCTGGCAAAAGTCTAATAACTTATGAATAAATTCATCTACATAATCCTTTTTGCTCTAATATCAATGGGTCTTTTTGCCAATTGGGTAATAAATAAAGCTCAAAGTTCAATTGATATCCCCGTTATAAAAGAGGTGCCAAGTTTTTCATTTACAAATCAAAATGGAGAAAAGTTTTCTAACAACAATTTCAGAGATAAAGTAACTATCTTAAATTTTATATTTACAAGTTGCACAGGCCCATGTCCGCTGATGACATCAAACATGCAAAAATTATACAGCAATTTCAAGGGTACCAATGAAGTGCAATTTGTTTCTGTAACAGTTGACCCTGAGGTAGATACTCAAGAAAGGTTAAAATTGGAGGCTGAGATGATCGGGGTTGATAATAATCAGTGGCAATTTTTGCGGTCTGACCTTGAAGAAGTAAAAAAACTCAAAAGAGATGGCTTTATGCTTTTCGCTGACAATCTCCCGAACGGACACTCAATTAAATCCATTTTAATTGATAATGTAGGTAACATCAGAAAATATTATGATGGTACCGATATAGGCAGCCAAGAAATACTCAAAAAAGATATAGTTTATCTTTTGGACAACATGAGTTTATAAATGGGACACATGCCAAAAATAGCATCATCTATCTACCATGCATACATTGAGCTAACTAAACCAAACATAACATCTTTGATACTTGTTTCAACAGCATTAGGTTACTATTTGGGAGGAAATGGATTCATAGAGTTTAATAGACTATTTATAACACTTGCAGGTACCTGCCTTGTTTCATCAGGAGCTGGAGCCTTAAACCATGTTGCTGAAAAGGATTCAGACTGGTTGATGGAACGCACTAATAAGAGACCCTTACCAGCC
>CAJWHU010000184.1 GCA_913041325.1 uncultured Fidelibacterota bacterium
AGCAATTCTATGAGTCAGAAGAGTACGCAAAAATAATTGATATTCGCAAAGAAAACTCAACAGGATATATTCTTATGGTCGAGGGATATTAATTTTAAATAAATTGATTAATTTTCTTAAATAGTTCATTAATTGGACTGTTTTCATTTTTGTGTATTTTTTATGACCACTTCATCAAAAAAAGGAATAATAACGCTAATTATAGCAACGTTCTTTCTTGCATTGATGGATGGTATGTCGCGCTATATGGCCGAACTTTATGATGTTTTAAACATAAACATGTTTCGATTTTGGATAATTGGAAGTTTTGTGATTTTAGTCAGCTTGAGAGGCCGGGGTGTTTTAAAGTCAATTTTAAATACTAAGCAACCAATTGCCCAGATCTCTAGAGGTCTTTTATTTATTTCATCCTTATTAATGGCTATCTACTCATATACTCAAGTTGGATTAATAGTGACACATGCACTTATGGCAGTTTTCCCCCTCCTAACGGTGCTGTTGTCTGGGCTGTTTTTAGAAGAGAAGATTACAAGAATAAAAATTGTAGCAGTAGGAGTAGGATTTGTAGGAGTAATAATCATAATTAACCCAATAAATCTTGAATTCTCTTTAGTATCTGTCTTGCCTTTGATCTCTGCGGTTACATTCGCAATTTATGCAGTGCTTACAAGGAAGGTAGCTTCCACAGATAATACTGAAACCAGTTTTTTTTGGGTGTCTTTAGTTTCTGCAATGGCGATCACAATTCCTAGTCCGCTATTTTATAAGCCGATAATGTTCTCCGATTTATACTTCCTAATTTTGTTGTGTATGTTCAGCCTGGTAGGGCACTTTTTGCTTACCAACGCCTATCGCCATGCAGAAGCCAGTGTACTGCAACCATTTTCATATTTTCATCTTTTCTTTGCTTCTATAGTAGGAATTATATTTTTCCAAGACCCTTTAACGATTTCAACCGTTGCTGGGGGTGGTTTAATTGTTTCTGGTGGGATTTTGATTTCAAGAAAAAGTTGAAAGTGAATAATGAGGTTTTCACAAAAAACATTTTTCTATTTCTTTTTTTTTAAAATTTTGTATAAACGCGTCTACGCTCGTGTCTCTAACCCCTGAAAATTCAGATAATGGTTATGCAACGGCGTAAATGTTTTTAATTCGGGGCGGGCTTTGTTTGGTGCTCAAACGCATAAAGTCCCATCCGCCTAGTTTTGAGAGGGTTTGCGTTATCAAATAACTTTGTGTGCCAAAAGGGATATCTACCTTTTTTAGCATCTAACGTTAGGATTTTTATCGCGAGCTTTTCATTTTTAATATGGTGGCTTATGCCAGTCAAAAAGGGAGAAATAAAATGACGGCACAAAATCAGATTATTTCCGACCCAGCTCCATGGGGTCAGCATCTAGTCTTAGATTTCAATGGATGTCCTAGAGAACTTATATCTGACAAAAAAAATATCCTAAATTGGAGCAACGAGCTTGTGGGCGCTATTAATATGGTTGCCTATGGAGAACCAGTAGTAGAACACTTCGCTACACATTCCCATGAAGCAGCGGGTTACACATTACTTCAGATGATTGAAACGTCAAATATTGCAGCACATTTTGCTGAAAATATTGGGCAGGTATATATTGATGTTTTTTCTTGTAAGGCATTTGATGTTGATGTGGCTGTTGAGGTGTGTAAAAAATATTTCCGTCCCACTCAAGCCAATGTGCACAATATGGATCGAGGGTTTCACAAAGAGAATCAAGATAAGGCAAAAGATTTTACTGAGGAGGTTCAAGATGACCGGGCAGCCTAATTTCATAGAAGATGTTCACAGTATTTACACTGTAAAAGGCAGTAAGGCATTTCAGGGATTTGAGATCAATAAAACACTATTTGAAGGTAAAAGCGAATATCAAGATGTCTCAATTTATGAGAATGACTCTCTTGGTCGTATTTTGACACTTGATGGTATCATTCAAATCACGGAATGTGATGAGTTTGTATATCAAGAGATGATGACACACGTACCGCTTTTTTCTCACGAAAACCCCAAAAATGTTCTTATTATTGGTGGAGGTGATGGTGGAATATTGCGCGAAGCTCTTCGTCATAAAGGAATAAAAAGAGTTGTTATGTCAGAAATTGATCAATTGGTAGTTGATGCTTGCATAGAATATATGCCCAGTATCAATAATCATGGTAAAGTTTACAAAGACCCTCGCACACAACTAATAGTTGGGGATGCTTTTTCTTTCGTAAAGGATACAGATTTAAAGTTTGATGTGGTTATCATAGACTCCACAGATCCCATTGGACCTGGGGAAAAGCTTTTCTCTTACGAATTTTACAAAAACTTGGTGCAAACTCTTAATGTAAATGCCGTGGTATCAACACAAGGTGGTGTTCCCCAATTCCAGCCTGGTGAAGTTGGGGCTACACTGTCCTGTCTCGAAGACGCGGGATTGCGCGCTAATTGTTATATCGCTGCGGTTCCGACTTATTACGGTGGATACATGACCTTTGGTTTCGGTGCGTACAAATCGAATTGGTCTTTACCAAAATTGGAGGCATTAGAGCAACGCTATAGCAGAGCTCGTATTACAACTAAACACTATAGTCCTAAGATGCATCTGGCATCTTTTGTTCTTCCTCCCTGGATTGAAGATGACATTAATTCTTATCCTATGAAGAAGATGAGGTAGCATAAAATGAACCATCTCGATAGTGATTATTTCTCAATGTGTTCATCGACGGGTGATCAGTTTGCTGGGCGTCATATACTAGCTGACTTTTGGGGAGTTGAGCGAATGAGCGATTTAGATTTTATCAAGAAGACAATTGAAGAAAGTGCACGAAAGGCTGGCGCTAATATTCTCCATTCTTATTATCATCCTTTTGGGGACGGGATGGGTGTGAGTGGTGTGACTGTTTTATCTGAAAGTCATATCAGTATACACACATGGCCAGAACGCAGTTTTGCATCAATTGATGTCTTTATGTGTGGAAATTGTGATCCTCAAACCACTATAAATTATTTAGAGAAGACTTTGAAACCCTCCTCAATTGATCAAAGCTTAAACCGCAGAGGAGTAGTTTCAGCTGTCGCACAAATATACAGTTAAATATTTTCATAAATTGATAGAAAGGAAACTGCGCATTACATGTTCGGCACCATCAGGGTCGTCTCTATGAGGCCCATGCC
>CAJWHU010000185.1 GCA_913041325.1 uncultured Fidelibacterota bacterium
GCTTTGATTAGCAAAAAATTGCTGAAAATATAAAAAAAATCATAAAATAATGTCTGTTTAACTTCATATCTGCCTCAGAATAGTCTATATTGCTCGAACTTATAATTATAAGGAGGAAACTAATGACTAAAATTAGAACATTATTTGCTTCTATTTTATTAACATTTGGTTTTACCGCTCTAAATGCTGGTACTCTAGATGTTGTAAAAGATAGAGGTAATTTAATTTGTGGATCTAACACTGGTCTAGCGGGCTTTGGTGCTCCTGATGACGCTGGTGTTTGGAAAGGTATTGACGTAGATGTATGTAGAGCTGTTGCTGCTGCTGTTTTTGGTGATGCATCTAAGGTTGAATATGTTCCTTTAACATCAAAAGTTAGATTTACTTCTTTACAGTCTGGTGAAGTTGATATGCTTTCCAGAAATACAACATGGACTCTTCAAAGAGATGTTGAATTAGGACTCGAATTTGTTGGTGTTAACTATTATGACGGACAAGGCTTCATGGTCAGAAAAGATCTTGGTGTTTCAAGTGCATCTGAATTAGATGGTGCCTCTGTTTGTATCCAAGTTGGAACCACAACAGAAATGAACTTAGCTGATTATTTTAGTGCAAACGGTATGTCATATGAGTCAATTCCTGTTGAAACTAACTCTGAAGCGGACGCTGCATATCTAGCAGGTAGATGTGATATTTACACAACTGATGCTTCTGGTTTATATGCAAGTAGAGCGGGTTATCCTGATCCTTCTGCGCACGTAGTTTTACCTGAAATTATTTCTAAAGAGCCTTTAGGTCCTTCAGTTAGAGGTAATGATAGTGAGTGGGCTGACGTAGTTAGATGGTCTCTTAACGCAATGATTATTGCTGAGGAAAAAGGCATCACTTCAGGAAATGTTGACGATATGATTGCTAATTCTCAAGACCCAGAAACTCAAAGACTTCTAGGAGTTAAAGCTGGTTATGGTGCTTGGTTAGGACTATCAGATGATTGGGCTGCAAATATCATCAGACAAGTAGGAAACTACTCTGAGAGCTTTGAAGCACACATTGGTGTTAATACACCCATCAATATTGCTAGAGGCTTAAATGCTCTATACAAAGATGGTGGTATTCTTTACGCACCTCCATTTAGATAAAATATAATGTACATGGGCTATATTAAATAGCCCATGTAATCATTTAAATAAGACCCTTTTTATTAATAGACTCACATGGAACAGAATTTTTTAAGAAAGATAATTTTCGATGAAAAAACTAGGGCCTTACTCATACAAACTTTAGTAATTGGTATTTTTGCTGTAATCATCTATTTAGTATCAAAACAAACGGCATATAACCTTGAAAAAAGAGGAATAGGCACAGGTTTTGAATTCCTAAATATTGCTGCTGGCTATGATATAAGCATAAGTCTTATACCCTACACTAGTGACGATACTCATTTGAGAGCTTATTTTGTTGGTTTATTAAACACTTTGATGATAGCGGTTTGTGGATGTTTCCTAGCCACAATTCTTGGCTTCCTTGTAGGAATTATAAGACTCTCTAGCAATTGGCTTTTTAGAAACATAGCTTATGTTTATGTTGAATTTACAAGAAATGTTCCTGTATTACTTCAAATAATTCTTTACTACACAATTCTTTTGCACCTTCCTAAGGTTAAACAATCTATTGTAATTTTCGATAGTTTTTATTTATCAAATAGAGGTTTATTTTCTCCTGCCCCAATATTTCAAGAGGGTTTTTCATTTGTGCTAATTAGTTTTTTTATTGCTATAGTTTTTTCATTTGTTCTCAAAAAATTTTTAAAAAAGAAACAAGAAATATCAGGTAGGCAATATCCAACTTTTCTAATTAATTCAGCTTTAATCATATTTACCCCTATTATAGTTTTTTATTTAATGGGTATGCCTTTGGATTTTGATCATCCAACTATGAAAGGTTTTAATTTCAAAGGAGGAATGGTTATTAGACCAGAATTCATCGGTATGTTGTTTGGTCTTTCAATTTACACAGCAGCATTTATTTCAGAAACAGTCAGATCTGGAATTATATCTGTTTCAAAAGGTCAGAGAGAAGCTTCTCAAGCATTGGGACTAAAAAATAATTTTATTATGCGATTAATTGTCATTCCTCAAGCTTTAAGAGTAATCATTCCACCGCTCACATCTCAATATCTTAATCTCACAAAAAACTCATCCCTTGGAATAGCTATTGGATATGCTGATCTTGTTCATGGGTTTGGAGGTATTTCATTAAATCAAACGGGAAAGGCAATTGAAATAATGCTTATTGTTATGTCAACCTATCTCACCATTAGTTTAATTATCTCATTATTTATGAATATATATAATAAAGCTGTCCAATTTAAGGGTAATGCATGACCACAATTTCCACACAATATTCGTCATTTAATAAATTTTCTTTATGGGCTAAGAAAAATTTATTCTCCTCTTGGATAAATACTTTAATGACAATCATAGCTTTAATATTTCTATATAAGATTGGAACATTTTTTCTTAACTGGGCAATTTTTGATGCAGATTTTAGAACAAATTTTAAAGGAGAATTGATAACTGATAGAACTTTTTGCTCAAAAAATATTGAACCCGGATATGGTGCTTGTTGGTCCATAATTTTTGTCAGGTTTCATCAATTCATTTATGGCTTTTATCCTGTAGAACAAGCATGGAGGGTAAATATTATATTTGCATTATTGCCTTTAGCTTTAATTGGAGTTTTGTTTGATAAACTACCTTTTAGAAAAATCTTTTTATACTTCACTTTTATATTCCCGTTTGTTGCATATTTCATGCTATACGGTGGTCCAGGTTTAAGTACTGTGGCAACAAATAAATGGGGAGGTTTATTAGTTACCTTATTTTTGGGAGTTACAGGTATCGCATTAGCTTTTCCCTTAAGTATTTTGCTTGCTTTAGGTCGAAGGTCAAATATGCCTATAATTAAATCCATATGCGTTGTTTTCATTGAGTTTATCAGAGGGGTACCTTTGATTACATTGCTCTTTACCGCAAATGTGATGTTGCCCTTATTTTTACCAGAGGGAGTTAAGCCAGATAATTTATTAAGAGCCTTGGTTGCAGTTACATTATTCCAATCAGCTTATATGGCAGAAGCAATAAGAGGAGGTTTACAGGCTATACCTC
>CAJWHU010000186.1 GCA_913041325.1 uncultured Fidelibacterota bacterium
CCTATACTTTTTGTAATAATTTTTCGACCATATCTGTATTTTCCCACGTAAAGAGTTCTAGCTCCCTACCAAAATGACCATATGCGGCGGTTTTGCTATAGCGTGGCTTTTTTAAATCTAAATGAGAAACTATTTCCCCTGGCCTTAGTGGAAAGACATCTCTTGCTAACTTCGTAAGATCTTCATCGCTCTTTTTTCCTGTGCCATTTGTCTTCACGTAAAAAGAGGTGGGATCTGCAACTCCAATTCCATAAGATAACTGTACTTCACATCGCTCAGCGAGTTTTGCAGAAACAATATTCTTTGCAATATACCTTGCCATATATGTCGCACTCCTGTCAACTTTAGATGGGTCTTTCCCAGAAAATGCCCCACCTCCATGAGGTGCATATCCACCATAAGTGTCAACTATAATTTTCCTGCCAGTAAGTCCAGTATCAGCCTCAGGCCCTCCGTAAACAAACCTTCCCGTACCGTTTACAATGAAATTATCTTCATATGGATATCGATAATTATTGAGAACAGGTTCAATGATGTGTTTTGTAACCTCATCTTTTACAAAATTAAGCTCTTCTTTTTCACTATCAAATCTTTCGAGCATATCATCATGTTGAGTTGCTATGACTGTTTTATCTACAGAAATCGGGGTAGCGCCATTGTATCTTACAGAAACTTGAGATTTCCCGTCAGGTCGGAGCCATGGCAGTGTACCGTCTTTTCTAAGTAGTGTTAAACGCTCGGTTAAACGATGTGCTATTTGAATAGGCAGGGGCATCAATTCTGGCGTCTCATTACATGCAAATCCAAACATAAGGCCTTGGTCTCCTGCACCTTGTTCAGCAATGTTATCTGAATCTACGCCTTGTGCAATCTCTGAACTCTGCTCATGAAGTTTTGTTATAATTTCAACATCATTCGGATCAACACCACTATTTTTGCTATTATATCCAATTTTCCTTATAGCTTCTCTTACTATTTTTTTCACCTCAAATGATGATCTGGTTCTGACCTCACCCGAGATTACGATAAGACCTTTTGTGGCAAGAGATTCACAGGCCACATGTGCATCTTTATCCTTTGATAAAATGTCATCCAAGATCGCGTCTGAGAAGGCATCACAGGCTTTGTCTGGATGACCCTCCGTAACTGATTCTGACGTAAATAAATATTCACTCATAAATTTTCCCATTAAATGTATTTATTAATAAATGGATTTAGTTCAAAGTTAATCATACTTACAATGTATAGTTCTGAGTTTTTATACAAAACTCCCTGTATATACGGGCTAATTCTTGCAACATTTCAACTGAGGACTGAAAATTATATGACATTATATGCTCAACGTTTAGCCCTACTGGTACTCTTAAGTTATTGTCCTCAATATGAGCAAGAATCTCATTTAATACTTCAATTGCGACGTCGAGCGAACGTTCTTTCATAGATCCAGGTCTACCCTGTAGGTATTTTTCAGTATGTTCTGGTATCTCAACGCCAAGCCATTTAAGAAAGTCGATATTTTTTTGGGATGATACTGGTGCAAAACTCAATAATATTCTTCTAGGAAAAGTATTAAACTCGTTGCACCTGTTCTGATAGTTGTTTATCATCTTTATTACATTATTTGAATCGTACAAAACCTGGGTAGTAAAGAATTCGGAACCGTGCTCGCCCTTTTTTAAGAGATTTTTTGACTCCTCACTCCTGCTTGGAATTGCTATGCCGCCGCAAAATATATCCCCTGCCTCTAGGTTGTATATATTTGAAATAGCGTTTAGGGCTTCGTTTACTGTTGGTCCGGGGTAATTCACTTTACTGGATTCTCCGCCTACAATTATCATATTTTCAATTTCAAAATCTTTATTTGTCTCATGTAACCATCTCATTTGCGTATCATAATCATCATGCACAACTACCCTGTTTATTATCGCTTCTATCCCAACGATGTCTTGCAATAGTCTTCCAAACTCTCTTGGCTCTCCCCTTTTATGATTAGCAACTGGACGATCTCCTCTTCCAGCTTCATCATGAACCTCCGGGATATTTATTGCATCTATATGAGTTTGTGATAAGAGGGAGCTTATTGTCTCAGCATATGAATTCAATGTTCCATCTTTTTCTCTAGGGGGTAAAATCTCATATGCCACTACAGGACGACGTGGTTTTTTGATTTTATCTCTAATCCTCATTTTAATCTCTCATTTTTCAAAACGCTAAAATATCTTGCTTTTGGATGGGAAAAATACCAACCACAGACTGATGAAGCTGGGAACATCGCTCTGGACTCTGTCAGGCTGATACCAATTTTGTTCTCAACCTGCAGAAGTTTCCAAATTTTATCTTTTTCTTTATGATCAGGGCATGCAGGGTAACCTGGCGCGGGTCTAATTCCAATATACTTTTCATAAAGCATATCGTTCAAATCTAACTCTTCTTTTTTTGAATAACCCCAATACTTTGTTCTCACTTTTCTGTGCAACCATTCAGCGGCAGCCTCAGCCAGACGATCAGCCAACACTTTTACCATAATTTCATTGTAATCATCATTTTTTGATTGATATTCCTGAATAATATTTTCAATTCCATGCCCAGCAGTTACAGCAAATAATCCGATGTAATCATCTCCTGATGGTGATATGTAATCCGCCAAACTAAAGTTTGGCTGGCTACCTTTATCCATTAATTGCCTGGGAAAATAAAAAGATACGCCTTCTTCAAACAGCTCAATATCTTCATGATGTGATTGTGCTCTGAAGATGCCATAAACTGCTTTTGCATCAAGTCTATCATCTTTAATAATCGATTTTAATAGGTTTTGTGCATCATTGAAAACTCTTTTTGCTTCCTCGCCTTTCGTTGGATGTTCAAATATTTTTGGGTAGACGCCTGACAACTCCCAGGCATGAAATAACGGTGACCAATCAATATAATTAGAAATGGTTTCAAGAGAAATTTTATCCAATGTAAACGAACCCAATTTCTTTGGTTCAAAGGGATTAAATTCAACTAGTGGTCTTCTTGACCTGGCATCATCGATAGTTAACAGATTTATATTCTTTTGATTTTCATAAAATGATTCTTTAATTGAACTGTACTTAGAAATGGTCTCATTTAATAATTCAATCTTTTCATTTGGTTTTAAAAGTTT
>CAJWHU010000187.1 GCA_913041325.1 uncultured Fidelibacterota bacterium
TGAGGTGGGGCACTTCGATAAAGCTATTATACCCAAAGCTGAAACATCCAGACACCTACTTCCAGAGGTTAGGCAACTATTAAAAGGTAAAGAGAAAAATAAGATCCTATTGTATTGTACTGGAGGGATACGGTGCGAAAAAGCAAGCTCATTTCTAATCAAAAATGGTTTCAAAGACGTGAACCAATTACAAGGTGGGATCATTAAGTATGCTCATGAAATTAAAAAAAGTGGGTTGAAATCAAAATTTAGGGGCAAGAATTTTGTTTTTGATAATAGATTAGGCGAGAGGGTAACCGACGACGTAATTGCATCATGCCACACATGCGGGTTGCCATGTGATGATCACACAGATTGTAAAAACCAAGCTTGCCACATACTATTTATCCAGTGTAAAAAATGTAGCAAGCTCTACAATGGGTGTTGTTCAAAAGATTGTGATGACTTCGCATCACTCCCTGAAAGTGAACAAAGAATCCTACGAAAAGATCCAAAGAAAGTTGTCGCAAAAGAGTTTTTCAATCCCAATTCTAAAGCTTAGGTGAACAAAAGTGGACTCACATATATTATACTCTTTCAGGCGTTGTCCCTATGCAATGAGGGCTCGTATGGCTCTTTCATATTGTCAGATAGCATATGAGCATAGAGAGATACTCCTGAATAACCGACCAAAGATTCTTTATAAAATATCCCCCAAAGGCACGGTTCCAGTATTACATTTAAAAGATGGCTCAGTTATTGATGAGAGCATAGATATAATGAAATGGGCCCTCAAAAAATATGACCCAGACATGTGGTATGCTTCTCAATTAGAAGAACAAGATAACTTAATCCAGATAAATGATTATGATTTTAAACCAAAATTGGATAGATATAAATATCACATCAGATATCCTGAAAATGATTTTAATACCTATCAAAAAGATGTTTCTAAATTTCTTGATTTATATGAAAATAAATTAAAATTAAGACAATTTTTGATAAGTGATAATGTAAGTCTAGCTGATATTGCTTTAATGCCCTTCATTAGACAGTGTGCTTTTGTAGATATTGACTGGTTTAATACAAAATTTGTTTACCTAAAAAAATGGTTAAATAAATGGATTGACTCAGATTTGTTCACCAAAATTATGGTCAAGCATGAAACTTGGGACGATTCAACTGTGAGCCAAATTTTGTAATGAAACACACAAAACTTTTACGGGAATTGATATCATTGTTGCTCTGCGCTGTGGGATTTCTCTTTCCCTCAAATAACAACATGTTGGTCCAAGACTCAATATTCACTTCCAAAATTGAGCGTGACGTATGGGGGGTTCCACGTATTTATGGTAAAACAGATGCGGATGTTTCATTTGGTCTGGCTTACGCACATTGTCAAGATGATTTTAAAACAATTGAGAATGTGGTTTTTGCTTTAAGAGGAGAACTTGCTTCTGTCTTAGGTAGGGAGGCAGCTGTAAATGATTATTACGTGCATCTAATGAACTTCTGGCAAATGGTTGAGGATAGATATGAGACAGATGTATCCGACGATATCAAGTCTGTTTGTAATGGGTATGCAGCTGGTATAAATAAATTTCTTGAAGATTATCCTAGCAATAAAAACAAGCTTTTTCGACCTGTAACAGCCAAAGATGTAGTCGCAGGCTTTTCTCACCGAATGCCTTTGATGTTTGGACTTGATGGAGTATTAAAAAAATTGTCTAATAAAAAGCCGCCTGAATTAATTGGATACAGCGACGACGTCCAAAGTGGTATCTTTGATATGCTAGCTAGCAATGTCATTGCTGTGGGACCAAAGCGCTCAAGCGATGGATATACTCGCTTATGGATAAATACTCATCAGCCATGGGAGGGACCAGTAGCATGGTATGAAGCGTATCTTAATAGTGAGGAGGGTTGGGACTTTTATGGTGCTCTCTTTCCTGGATCTCCTGTTCCGTTAATTGGTCACAACCCCAATTTGGGTTGGTGTCACACTGTAAATTCACCTGATTTGATTGATGTCTACAAACTTACAATAAACAAAAAAAATGAAAATCAGTATTGGTTCGAGGGGTATTGGAAAGATCTTGATGTGAGAATGGTAGAGATAAAAGTTAAAATAGTAGGGCCCTTTTCATGGACATTTAAAAGACCAGTTAAGGCATCAATTCATGGGCCTGTAGTTGAGTTTGATCATGGAACTTACGCACTTAGAATTTCGTCAATAAAAAATTTAAGGTTCATTGAACAGTGGTATAGGATGAGTAAGGCAACTAATATTGATGATTTCAAAAAAGCCATGAAAATCCACGCAATTCCGATGTTTAATACTGGCTATGCTGACAAAGATGGTAACCTTTATTATGTCTACAATGCGAAAATACCAAAACGAGATCCTCGTTATAATTGGAAAAAGATTTTGGCTGGAGAGATCAAGCAGAATATATGGCATGAGTACATTCCATTCGAGAAATTACCTAACGTATATAATCCTAGGGATGGATTTTATCAAAATTGTAATAGCAGTCCATATCTATCAACAGGAAGCAGGGTAGATGCCTCTAAGCCACTTCCTGATTGGACAGGAATAGAAAAACATCAAACAAATAGAGCCTTGAGAGCCTTGGAGACTTTTGGAGTGGACCCCTCAATTTCAAGAGAGGAATTTTTTGAATATAAGTTTGATGTTGAATATTCTAGAGAGTCCATATTAGCTGATGTAAGAAATAAATATTTGAAAGAGTTGAATAGAGAAAAAATACCTGAGGAATATTTACCAGCTTTAGAATTAATTAAAAGTTGGAACCTTCGTGCGGATTCATCAAACACAGCTGCTGCGTTATCTATCTTGACTCTACCGAATGCATTTCGCATAGAGGATTTGAAATTTGATACAGATTCGATTAACATAAAATTAAAAGAGTCTATTTCCTTTTTAGAGAAGAACTTTGGCAGTATAGAAGTTCCACTTGGCAGAGTTAATCGTCTTTTGAGGGGAAATACATCTCTACCTCTATCTGGAGGACCTGGTACCCTTAGAGCAGTGTATAGCAAGAAAAGTGGCAAAGTTTATAAAGCAGTCGCAGGCGACTGCTATATTCAGGCAGTTGAGTGGGGCCCTGATGGTCAGTTAAATGCTTGGAGTGTGCACC
>CAJWHU010000188.1 GCA_913041325.1 uncultured Fidelibacterota bacterium
TGGGAGTGATAATAGGACCACCAGCAGATAATGAATATGCTGTTGATCCCGTTGGGGTTGCTATAATTAAACCATCAGAGCTGTATTCGCAAACTCTGTGCCCATCAACCCTCACAGAGGCTTTCAACATTCTGTGCGAGGCACCATTGCAGATAACGATGTCGTTCAGTGCAGATCTTGCAATATTTTCCCTGCTATCAAGAATTTCTGCTCTTAAGAGAATCCTTTTTTCGATCTCATAATCACCATTTGCTACCTGATTTAGTCTATTAAAAAGATCAGGTAGTGTGACCTTAGCCAAAAATCCTAGATCGCCAAGATGGATACC
This sequence comes from uncultured Fidelibacterota bacterium, assembly GCA_913041325.1. The sequence goes on from CAJWHU010000188.1 coordinate 329, forward strand.
CAAAATCGGTGTTTTATAATTATTTATCACCCTAGCTAGCGATAAGAATGTACCATCACCCCCCAAAACTAGCATAAAATGTAGATTTTTAAAATCCTGCTTAGATCTAATTGTAGGCATATTCTTTGGGGCATTTTTGTGTTCAATTATTCTTTTGGTCAAATGAGTTTTAAGCCCAGCATTATTTGACCAATCAATAATTTTTGGAAGTGTGTCCCAAAACGATTGTTTTTCTGTGTTTCCCCAAATACCAAAACTTATTGGTTTTTTCATTTAATTATTATTTTGCTTTTTTTTTGAGTATTCCTCTATCCTGAGCTCTACCTTTTTTAACTGTTCTTGACAATCACTAATTAACTCCATGCCTTCCTCAAAAAGTTCCATGCTTTTCTCAAGATTATTTTTGCCCGATTCCATTTCTAAGACCAAATTTTCCAACCTTTCCATTGAGACCTCAAAGGATTTTCTTTTCTTATCTTTTTTCATATCACTCTTGATTTTTTTTCCTACCTAGATTCTTTTTTAGCAGATATATATCCCTTTGCCATTTTTAATTTAAAAATGTCACCAACGTCAATTTGGCTTGGTAATCTAATGATTTTTCCATTTTGATCAAACGGTACCGAATAGCCACGTTCAAGGATTTTGTCAGGATTTAATATAATTAATTGTTTTTGCAAGTGATTAACTCTGTCAAACTGTGTTTTATGCTGAGTCGCCAGATTCCTAATAAGTCGAATTTTTAATTCATTAAGTTTTTCAAACTGATTTTCTTTCTGTTTTTTAGGGTTTTGCTGGATAATTCTTTTTTCAATTTGAAAAATATTGATACTGTTTTGCTCAATGAGGTTAAAAATAGATTGTTCAAGTCTTCTTTCGTAATGGCATAATCTTTCTAACAGATCAGCCCCGGAGGGTACCGCTAACTCAGCACCCGCTGAAGGAGTTGGAGCTCTACTATCTGCAACAAAGTCTGCAATTGTAAAATCCGTTTCATGCCCAACTGCAGATATGATTGGTACTAAAGAATTGAATATAGATCGAGCAACAAATTCATTGTTGAATGACCACAGATCCTCAATTGAACCTCCCCCTCTTGCGATAATAATTGTGTCAATACCCTCTACAGCATTCAGTGCATTAATCCCGTCAATTATCTGTTCTGAAGAACCCTCACCTTGTACTTTTACATTATAAAGACATAACTTGACAAATGAAGCCCTTCGTTTAATTACGTTTAAAATATCCTGATATGCGGCGCTCGATGCAGATGTAATTATTCCCAACTTTTCCGGGAGATGTGGGATTGATTTTTTGTATTTTTCATCAAATAATCCCTCAATTTTTAGTTGATTTTTTAATTTATCATAAGCTCTGTACAGCTCACCAATACCTGCAGGCTCCAGACTGGTTACATTTATTTGAAGCTGACCTCTTTTTTCAAAAAGTGTGACTGTTCCATGTATGTTTACCTCCAAGCCAGATGTTACATTGAAATTTAGATGCCTATTTTGCATTCTAAACATTGTGCAACTTATTTCACTATTTTTATCCTTGATCGTAAAATACATATGACCAGAATTTGGGTGGTGATGGAAATTGGATACTTCACCTACAACCCGAACTTTGGAAAAGTCATGGTTTAGGCTACTTTTTATCTTGCTTGTTAGTTCCGAAACTGTCAGGTGATCTTGATACCTTGACATTAATCAAATTACCCTCTTGAATGGACCCTGCAAACCCTTTTATAAATTATCTATCTTTTTTCTTATGTCTATTTGAGCGTAAACGTTTTTTCCGTTTATGGGTATTCATTTTCTTTTTTTTTCTTTTCTTACCGCTTGGCATTTAATATCCGTTTATTTATTAATTAAATCGTTAACTCTTACACGCATAAGTTTACTAGGTTTAAATGTTGGAACAAACCTTTCTGGTAAATAAACTGGTTCACCGGTTCCAGGATTCCGTGCTTTTTTTGGCATCCTATGTTTTATCCCAAATGTCCCAAATCCACGAAGCTCAACCCTCTCGTTGTTTGATAATGAGTCAATTATGGTCCCCATAATACCATTCATTACTGTTTCTGTTTCCACCTTTGTTAGGCCGGTTGCATCTGATACGATATCTACAATTTCTTGTTTAGTCATATTTTACCCCCTGATAGAAAAATTATCTAAAATGAAAACCAGATTTACTTTACCCAAATAACCAACTTTTGTCCTGGATGAATTAAATGAGAACCATATTTCAGGTTATTCCATCTTCTTATTTTACTTGCCCTTGTACCAAATGATTCGGCGATTTGACCAAGCGTATCACCTCTTTTGACCCTGTAAATACGTTTGGTGTAACCCCTGGGCCCACCATTATCTATGCTACCCCAAACTTGCCCACCTTTTAATGGTACATTTAGTTTCTGTCCAACACGCACTCTATTTCTGTTTCGTATTTTATTAACAGCAGCTAAGTCATGTATGGATACATTGTATTTTTTTGATATTGTCCAAAGGCTTTCACCATACCTGACTCTATGAACTACAAACTGGGGAGCAAATCTCTCTTCTTCCGGTATTTCATTCCATGAATCAATAAATCTATTTTTGATCCCATATGGCAATTTTAGCTGATACCCCGCCTCTGCCGGTGTTGCAGACTGCCTCAACTCAGGGTTGTATTTTCTAAGAAGATTAGGTTTAATTCCGGCAACTCTTGCAAGAACTGCAATATCTGCACTTTTCTCTAAGCTTATAACATCATATCTATATGGCTCTACGTTTTTAGGTATCTTAAAACCATACTGCTCAGG
>CAJWHU010000189.1 GCA_913041325.1 uncultured Fidelibacterota bacterium
GTGTAGTTGCAACAGGTGGGAGTGCAATTTATGGTGATCAAGGGATGCGATATTTAAAAAATAAAACTGTAATGATATTTTTAGACGTAACTTTTGAGACAATAAAAGATAGAGGCATAAATTTTTCAGATAGGGGCTTTGCCAAAGATCCAAACCTTTCAGTTACTGACGAATTTCATAATAGACTTGAACTATATAACAAATACGCCGATATTAAAGTTGATAACAACTGCTCAATTAATCAATGTGTCGAGGAAATTATTAGATTAGTAAGCTAGATTATCTTTTCTTGAATATATTGATTTCACAATCACGACAAATATTAAGTTGAACATAGCATGAGCCACGAAAATTTTTGAAGCAATTAAATCTATTGGTAAGTAGGAAGTTCCAAATACAACCAAAAGTACTAAAAAAGACCTAAATAGCTCCCAATCCAAAGAGTTGTCTTTATTTGAAAGTGCTTGAGAAGTTATCAAACATGAAAGCAGTATAAAGCACCCAAATAACGATGTTGCTAAGAAAGTTTGGACAGTAATTGTAAAGTAAATTGACATCGAGAGGGGTGATAGCATTATGAACTGCAAAAATGCAAATGCTTTTAATTTTTTGGAGGCATCTGGATTATACAAATTGTTTAATTTAGCATTGTTTGGAAACCTCTTTTTAACATCTTGAGGACGCCAATTTGTTTTGGAAAACCATACTTTTAATTTATCAATAGGTTTTTTTGTATGATAGCTATCCATAAACATACTATAGAATACCTCGATATTTGCCCAAAGTGGATTCCAACTATTTAGAGGCTTTGCAGTTCCATAAATTGGTTTAAGATCATCTTTTTCCTCAATATATGTCCCAAACATCCTATCCCATAAGATGAAGACTCCACCATAATTTGCATCTATATATTCTGGATTTCTAGCATGGTGAATTCGGTGATTGGACGGAGTGATGAATATCTTTTCAAACCAACCTAATTTACCAATGTGCTCTGTATGTACCCAAAACTGATAAATTAGATTTAATCCAGCAACTGTAACAAAAACTGAGGCAGGGACTCCTATTATGAACATTGGTAAATAGAATATCCATTTCCATAGAAATCCAGTACTGGTCTGTCTTAGCGCTGTAGCTAAATTAAAATCCTCACCGTGATGATGCACAACATGTGTAGCCCATAGAAATTTATATTCGTGATGAAACCTATGCATCCAATAATAAAGAAAGTCATACAAAAAGAATGCAAATACCCACGTAAATACAGAATTAGTTGGAAGTAACTTCATATTTAAATAGGATGCAGCATATGCAAATGCTGCACCTTGCAGACCTAAATTTAAAATTGTAGGAAATCTGCTTAACAACCCAATGTTAATACTAGTAATAGTGTCATTAAGCCTGTAATTGTTCTTATTTTTTAAATAGCCATATAAGAGCTCAATACCAATCATCAGGAAAAACACTGGTATTGCTAGAAAAATTAAAAAAGATTTATCCATTTCTCAAATTTTTTCAAATTTTACCCCAATGCTAAGTTAAAATTAAGTCTATGAAACTTTCCGTCGTTAGTGGTGGCTTTGATCCTATTCACTCAGGGCATATTTTATACCTTGAAGCCGCGTCTAAACTTGGGGATAAGCTAATTGTAGCATTAAATAGTGATGAATGGCTTGCTAATAAGAAAGGAAAATTCTTTATGCCATTTAATGAAAGAAAAAAAATTATAGAGAATCTCCAAATGGTAGATGAAGTAATTGGTTTTGATGATGACCAGTCAGGATCATGCATAAATGCGCTTGAAGAGATAAAATCAAAATATAAGGATGATGAAATCATTTTCTGCAACGGTGGAGATAGGAATGATGGAAATATTCCTGAAATGGCTGTATCTGGAATCAAATTTGAATTTTCAGTTGGTGGAGATAATAAAGCAAACTCATCAAGTTGGATCCTAAAAGATTGGCAATATGATTTTGAGGACAGAATTTGGGGAAAATTCTATAATCTTTTCACTGATGAGAGAACAAAAGTAAAAGAACTAATAGTTTCTCCTGGAAAAGGAATGAGTTTTCAAAGACATTTTCATAGAAATGAAATTTGGTACATAAGTAAAGGAGCATGTGCTGTCAATTACTCTGATGGTGAACCAGATGATTCAAGAAAGATAAAATTAAATACAGAAGATTTCTTCCATGTAAAGCAAGGCGATTGGCATCAAATAATAAATGAAGGATCTGTGCCTTGCCATATTATTGAGATTCAATATGGTGATAAGACTAGTGAAGATGATATTGAGAGATTAAGTTATTATGATGAGAAAAATTAATCGCTCATACATCCGATAGCATTAGCATACTCTCTGTTTTTTCCAAAGCATCCATTTATACCCGCTATTTCTAACCTTTTTTCTATTCCAATTCTTACATTACTAAGTAATGAAGTTCTGCCAACAAAATATACTTCGGAAGTTCCTAGTAAGAAAGCATTTAAATAAGCAACTGTTCCAATAACTTCGCCTACCATATTGCATATCGCTAAAGCAATGTCATCATCACTAAAATTATCACTTCTTTTTAACTTACCTAAATTGACAGCAGTAACATCATTTGACAGATTACCAATTTGATTAACGACATCACCAATTTTTAGATCGGTTTTTTTTAAATCACCATTATTTGCTAAATTATCTAGTTCAGTTGATGAGATAGAATCTAACACTAAAGAGCTCATCCCATCTAGGGTGCCACCACCCATTGAAATTCCACCAAGGAGAGCATAATCGCCGTCTTTATATGTTACACATGTGGTACCACTTCCAGTGCTTACAATTAGTGCATTATCTTGAAATTGGTATATTTTTCTTGCTCCATTGCCAATTGCAAAGATTTCGTTAATATGAAGGACTTCTTTTTTTAGAAATTTTTTTGGCAGATCGCTTGATTTACCTCCAGTAACATAAATTTTGTCAATTGTTGCAACATCAATATGATTGCCCAGAAGATCAATAATTGCCGAGAGCTCACCATTGACTTGATTGGATGCGAATGAGAAGAATCTTTCAGAACCATCTGCC
>CAJWHU010000190.1 GCA_913041325.1 uncultured Fidelibacterota bacterium
GAAAATGCTGCTTTACCAAAAGCTACTGGAAATATTTTATCGCAATCAACTATACTTGTTTTTAAGCTTGATAAGTAATCGTAAACACGTTTTCTTGGCTCTAGTTTTTCAAGACAAGAGGTATAAATGTTTAGCGCATTTTCTCTAAGCGACATTATTGTCAAACAACTTTGTTTGGAAGATCTTTGTTCTCGAAGAATGCTACGCTATTATCTATTGCCATGTTACCCATGGCGATACGTGTTTCTATTGATGCACTACCTAAGTGTGGGAATGAAACAACGTTCTCAAGTGTTTTTAGTTCATTTGGTAAATTTGGCTCAGTCTCAAAAACATCTAACCCTGCACCAGCTATCTCATTATTGTTTAGCGCATCAACTAACGCCTTTTCATCAATTATGTCTCCTCTTGCCGTGTTGATAACAAATGCTGATTTTTTCATAAGTTTAAACCTCTCAGCATTCATTAAATGCAATGTTTCTTTCGTTGCTGGACAATTTATTGAGACAAAATCAGATTCCTTACAAATATCCTCAATAGTATCTAATTTCTTGGCGTTAAGATTATTTATTACATCGGACGAAATATCAAATGGATCCCAAAACAATATTTCCATGTTGAAGCCATGATGTGCGCGTTGAGCGACTGCCTGTCCGATTCTACCAAAACCAATAACACCAAGTTTTTTTCCAGTTACTTTAGTTCCTAGAAGGTGAGTAGGTCTCCATCCTGTCCAATTATTTGCACGTAGTTCTCTCTCGCCTTCTCCAACTCGTCTTGCAACCATTAAAATAAGAGACATAGCTATATCTGCAGTGCAATCAGTTAGAACAGTTGGTGTGTTAGAAACTGTTATTCCTAATTCCTTTGCCTTCTCAATATCTATGTGATTAAAACCAACACCAAAGTTACCAATCATATTAGCTTTTCTGTTCTCAACACTGAGGACATCAGCAGTGATCTTGTCCGTAACAGTTGGCATAAGAACATCACAATTCTGTAGTGCAGACTTTAACTGGTCTGTAGTGAATGGTTCGTCAGACTCATTGAGAGTTACATCAAATAATTCTTTTAATCTACTCTCACATTCATCAGGCCACCTACGAGTAACAATTGCTGATGGTTTTGACATTATTTGCCTCCTGAAGGGTTTTCCGTCCAGTACTTAGATGCAGCTGCAGCTCCACTACCGGGCTCGACTTTTATACCATTATCTATCATAGCCATTTCAGCGCCAGATATAGCTCCAAATAACATACATTCGTTCAAATCACCTAAATGACCGATTCTAAAAACTTTACCAGCAACTTTAGCCAGTCCTGCTCCTAGTGCAAGATTGTACTTATGAAATGCAGTACTGATTACAGGCACCGCGTCTGCTCCTTCTGGTACTACAATTGCCGAGACAGTATCTGATTGCCATTTCTGTTCTTTAGCACATAATTTTAATCCCCAGCCTTCAGTGATAGCTTTTCTTGTACCCTCTGCCAATCGATAGTGTCTTTTCCATATATTCTCTAAACCTTCTTCAAAAATAAGATCTATTGCAACTCTAAAACCACGTAATAGATTTACAGGTGGAGTATATGGCAAATAGCCACCGTCTAACTTTTCAATCATATCTGCAACATCAAAATAACATGTCGGATATTCTGAATCTTTCATAGCTTGAATTGCTTTTTGACTTACACCGAGAATACCTAAGCCTGCTGGTAACATAAAACCTTTTTGTGAACCACTAACAATACAGTCAACGCCCCATTCGTCCATCTTAAATTCATAACTTGCAACAGAACTCACACCGTCAACCATTAATAATGCAGGATGATTGAGGTCATCGAGAATTTTTCTTATTGCAGCAACATCACTTCTTACTCCAGTCGCGGTCTCATTTTGACAAACAAGAACTGCTTTAATTTCATGATTTTTATCTTCAGACAAATGCTTATGATAACTCTCAGGATTTGCACCTGTTCCCCATTCTTCTTCCATCGTTATAGGTTCAAATTTTAGTCTTTTACACATATCAAGCCAAAGCATACTGAACTGACCGAAGCTAGCACCCAGTACTTTATCTCCCACATTAAGTGTGCTTTGAAGTGCTGCTTCCCAGCATCCCGTTCCAGATGAGGGGAAAAAGACTACTTTTCCATCTTTTGTTAAAAGAATTTTTTTAAGATCTTCTGTGATTGGTTGAATTAAATCTGGTATGGTTGGGTTTCTATGATCTTCCATCGGGCAGTGAATTGCTTGTTGAACTGCTGCCGGTACATTCGATGGCCCTGGTACAAATAAAAAATGATATCCTGACATTATGTTTTTCCTTCTAAAAGTTTTAAAATTATTTCGTTTATTATTAACCATATAGTATGCCATAATTCTACTTTTTTTAAACCTGAATATATGTTTTTATAGCGAGTATATGTTGTATGTATCATACGTTATCATCGGACTAGTCGGGGGATTCATTGGGGGATTCTTAGGCTTAGGTGGTGGAATTATATTTGTTCCCTTTCTGTTTATTATTTTTAACTATTTCAATGTAAACGTTGAATTGACTATTCAGAGCGCTATTGTAACATCACTAACATGCGTAGTGCTGTCGAGTCTATCTGCGCTCATAAAACATACAAAGAATAATTTAGTAGTCTGGAAAATGTTCTATCAGACCTTGCCTGGTATTGTATTAGGCTCTACGCTTGGCTTGATATTGATATCAACCATTCCATCAGTATATGTAAAAATGATTTATGGTCTTTTACTAATACTAATTGGTGTTTACATGATGCGCAAAAAAAACGATTTATCTAATCAGAAGATAAAAAATCTCTCAAATGTTAACATAGTTTCTGTTTTTGTAGGCATGGTAAGTAGTTTTCTTGGTATTGGGGGCGGGACAATGACTACTCCATACTTCAACTATCATGGTATAGAAATAAGAAAATGTATTGCAACCGCTGCTGCATGTGGTTTTTCATTATCCTTTCTAGGGCTTTTAATATCTTGGTTTTTTAATAGTTACTTTATTAATTCGTACTATGATATTTTGAAATTAATAGTGGTTGATGCATTTGTT
>CAJWHU010000191.1 GCA_913041325.1 uncultured Fidelibacterota bacterium
TATGTTTGGTCAGAAGAAAAAGATAAGACGTTTTTCGGTGATCCAAGAGCCAAAAAAGGAGGTTCAATCCACTTTATAAATGGATATTTTCCTAACACTATGCGTATTCATGGACAAAATAGTAATTTGCTAATCAATAGTAGAACTATCAGTTTATGCTACGAAGCCCTTTTAAGTCTACATCCAGTCACTTTAGAATTTATACCAAGTCTCGCTTCACATTGGTTTGTTTCTGAAGATAAAATGACATATAAATTTAGGATTAACCCTGATGCTAGATGGTGGGATGGTATGCCTGTGACCTCTGATGATGTGATTGCTACTTGGGATTTGATGATGGATGAAACAATATTGGAACCATCTTCACAATTAGTTTACGAGAAATACGAAAGGCCTGTAGCTGAATCGAAGTACATAGTTTCTGTAACTTCAAAAAGTTTAAATTGGAGGAACCTGCTTTATTTTTCTGCTAGTATGTCATTACATCCGCACCATATTCTTAAGGATATAGATGGCACTGACTACTTAGAAAAGTATGCATTTACTTTAATTCCGGGAACAGGACCATACAAGATAGAAGATAAAAATATTAAAAATCAAGAATCATACATACTAGAAAGAAGAGATGATTATTGGGCTAAAAATGACCCAATGAAAAGATATCTTTATAATTTTGATAAAATTAAAATTTCAGCAATCAAAGAAAATGATGCTCTTGTTTATGAAAAATTTAAAAAGGGAGAACAGGACATTTACCCAGTTCGAAAGGCTAGACGATGGGTAGAGGAAACTAATTTTGAAGCTGCAGAAAAAGGATGGGTTAAAAAGCATAAGATTTATTCAGATATTCCCGTGGGAACTAGAGGTTACTTTTTCAATATGCGGGAATGGCCTTTCAATGACAAGAGAGTCAGATATGCATTTTCCTATTTGTATGATAGGGAAAAAATCAATCGAGAATTGATGTATAACGAATATGTACCTATTCACTCACAATATTCTAATTCTGAATACGAAAATCCAAATAATGAAAAGTTTAATTACAACCCCCAAAAAGCATTGGAGTTGCTTAAGCAAGCTGGCTACACAAAAAGGAATTCCGATGGTTGGCTTGTTCAAGAGGAATCTGGAAGAGAGCTTCGATTTGAGATAAATATTTATAAGTCAATCGAAGACAGGGTGACAACATTACAGCAGATGCTAAAAGAATATGGTATTGACATGCAAATTAAATTCATGGACTTTAATTCCATTATTAAAAATGTTAACGAAAGGAACTTTAAAATTACGTCTTTTGGGTATAGCGGTCTTGCTTTTCCAAATCCTGAGACTTCTATGCAGTCTTCTTTGGCAGATAAAAATAATAATAACAATATTTGGGGATTCAAAAGCGAAAGGGTTGATGAACTGTTGAAAGAGTACGATGTTGCATTTGATATCCCAAAGCGAATCGAAATCATTCAAGAAATCGATGGAATATGGGCAGAAGTTCATCCAACTGCATATGGACTGGGCGAAAACAATAGAAAAACAATGTGGTGGAACAAGTTCGGATATCCTGATTGGGTACACACTAGATATGGCGGAGAATTTTGGGATGCCTTTACTTATTGGTGGTACGATGAAGAAGCCGATGCAAGGTTGAAATCAGCTATGTCAAACGATCAAGATCTTCCTATTGACCCAATTGAAATTAAATTTTGGCCAGCATATAAAATAAAAAATATTTAGATATTTTATCTAAAATGATTGAATACATTCTGAGACGAATTCTACTTATGATTCCAACCTTTTTAGGTTCTACGGTCTTGGTATTTACTATTTTGCAACTTGCTCCAGGGGGACCGATAGAGCAAATTATGATTAATCTTCAGATGGGTGGTGCATTTGGTGAAGGTGGAGGTGGCTTAGATTCAGACGGAGGATTATCACTTCCGCCAAAAGCACTTAAGGAATTGGAGAGGTTTTATGGCTTTGATAAGCCAATATATCAACGGTATTTGAGTTGGTTGGGAGTATGGCCAAGGGAGATTAAACATCGTGATTTTTTTATTCCTCAAGGAGAGGTAAACGTCGAAAAAAGAGTTGGTAAAAAAGATGGCAGACTTTGGAAAGTTGATATTGAAATCTCTAAAGGGAATTCAGTATTTGTTTATGAAAAAGATGGTACAATAAGTAGTGTTTGGAAAGCAAAAGTAGAAAAGAGGTCTGAAGAGGGTATAGAGGCTGTCGTCTATCAAACTGAATTTTCAGGAATTTTGACTGGCAATTTAGGCAAATCTTATACCTTTCTTGAGCCGGTTTTAGACGTCATGAAACCTAGATTTAAAATTTCTCTATTTTTTGGACTGACGGGAATTCTATTATCTTATCTTGTTTGCATACCTCTTGGGATCAAAAAAGCGTTATCTCATGGGTCTGCATTTGATTTTAGCTCTAGTGCTTTGATATTTATAGCGTACTCCATTCCAGGATGGGCTTTAGGTGGTGTCCTTTTAGTATTATTTGGGGGTGGAAGTTTTTTTGATGTGTTTCCTTTAGGCGGATTTAGAAGTCCATCTGAAATATGGGATACGTTAACGCCAATACAAAAGGTATTTGACCAAATTCATCATATGATTCTTCCTATTATCGCCTGGACCATTACAAGTTTTGCAACGATGACCGTTTTAATGAAAAATAGCTTACTTGAAAATTTAAGCCAAGATTATGTTAGAACTGCCTTTGCGAAAGGTTTAAAAGAAAAAAGGGTTATATGGCTTCATGCAATGAGAAATAGTCTTATACCTATTGCGTCTGGTATTGGACATATTCTTGGAGTTGTAATTGCAGGCTCATATTTCATTGAACGAATGTTTAACATAGATGGGTTTGGAAGAATGGCATTTGAGGCAATTTTATCTAGGGATTATCCAATTACTTTGGGATTTCTCGTAATAGTTGTTATGATTAGATTACTTGGGAACCTGATATCTGACATAACATTGGCAGCAGTAGACCCACGAATAAGATTTAAATAAAAATTTAAAAGAATGAAGCAGGAATCAATTCTTCA
>CAJWHU010000192.1 GCA_913041325.1 uncultured Fidelibacterota bacterium
GTAAAGCCATTAGGTCTACGAAATTTCGACATGATACATAGTATAGATCTTTTAGTGTTTTTTTATAAAAACTTTTATTTCTTTCAGGGAATGCCTTTTTGATATTTAATGCGGCCAATTTTTTTCTGATAGGCAAGAAATAATAAACAAAATAACCCATCCTACGACTGAAACGAATTCTACTAGAAAAGGATTTTTTCTGAAGCCATTTTGAAAAAATATTAAGCAAGTGGTAAGTGAGCTTATGTGCAAATTTCATTTTCGATATTTTAGGGTCGTTTATCATTATCAGAAATTAGCTAGATTTTATTTCATCATCATTGTTTATGTAGAGGATAATAGAGTAATTTTAAAGTATGATTAAATCTATAATTATCATTTTTGCATCCTACACGACTTTTCTTTCTAGTCAAACGGTGTACCGGGTGCCTATTTCTAATACTATTGATTTAGGATTGCCTCCTTATGTAGTTAGAAGTATTGAGCAAGCAGAGGAGAACAATGCTGCAGCAATCATCTTTGATATCGATACTTTTGGAGGCCGTCTGGATGCTGCAACGCAAATAAAGGATGCTATATTAGATACAAAAATACCGACAGTCGCATTTATAAATCGCAGAGCTATATCTGCTGGAGCGCTGATTTCATTATCTTGTGAAAAGATTGTGATGACAAAAGGAGCAACAATTGGCGCTGCAACTGCAGTTGATATGTCAGGTAAAAAAGCCTCTGAAAAGGTAATAAGTTACATGCGGGAAGAAATGGCAGCTACTGCTGAAAGCAGAGGAAGAAATTCGGATATAGCCAAAGGCATGGTCGATGAAGAATTATCATTCAAAAAAGCATATGTGAATGGTGATTCTATCGATGTAAAAGACATAGATGGAAGCAAAAAAGGCAAACTTATTACTCTATCTACAGATATGGCTATTAAGTATGGAATAGCAGATGCAGAAAAAGAAAATATTGATGAAATATTAGATTATATTGATCTTTCTGGAGCTGAAATTAAAAATTCAAAAGAGAATTGGTCGGAATCAATTGTGCGTTTTCTTACAAATCCAGTTGTTGCATCTTTATTGACAACTTTTGGTTTTCTAGGGATACTCTTTGAATTACAAAGCCCGGGATGGGGCATACCTGGATTTGTTGGTTTGAGTTGTTTAGTGTTATCATTAAGCACTTCTTTTATTGCAAAATTAGCATCTATAACCGATTTTTTATTAATATTAGCAGGCGCTGCTTTGATTGTTTTAGAGGTGCTTGTTATCCCAGGATTTGGTGTAGCTGGGATAGGTGGATTTGTTTTAATAATATGGGGGTTTTATGAGCTTTTGTTGCCGGATATACCTGTTGGACCTGAAGTAGAGGCTATGGCAGCATGGGGACTAATCATAGGTATTATAGGCAGTGTGATTGGAATGATATTGCTGTTCAAACTAATGACAAAAACTGAATTTTGGCAAAAACTGACTTCTCCCGATACACAAAAATCAGAAGATGGTTATAGCTCATCAGTAGGATGGGAATCCTTTGTTGGAAAAGTTGGTATCGCACAATCGGATCTCAGGCCTTCAGGTTGGATCACATCTGACGATCAAAAGATTTTTGTAGTAAGTGAGGGGGACTTCATCGAAAAAGAATCTAAAGTAAAGATTCTCTCTGTTGATGGTAATCGGGTTTTAGTTAGAAAAATAAATTAATTAAGGAGAAAAAAATGGATGTAGCTGGAATTATAACACTTGTATTGATTGCCTTATTTCTATTGATGTTTTTTTACTTGGTTCCATTGGGGTTATGGATTCAAGGTATTGTGAGTTTAGGAATGGGAAGGATTACGATATTAGATTTAATTAGAATGCGATTAAGGAAAATCTCTCCCCGATTAATTGTTGATGGAATAATTAATTCGCATAAAGCGGGATTAACCGACATTAAAACCGATATGCTAGAAACACACTATCTAGCAGGGGGCAATGTTGCTAATGTCGTTATGGCATTGATCGCATCAGATAAAGCTAACATTGATTTACCTTTTCAAACAGCTACGGCAATTGATTTGGCTGGAAGAGATATTAAATCTGCGGTTGAAACAAGTGTATATCCCAAAGTCATAGACGCTCCCAAGGATGGATTCTTATCTGCTGTTGCTAAGGATGGAATTGAGCTAAAAGCGCGAGCCAGAGTTACGGTTAGAACTAACATTGGTGGTCTGGTTGGAGGTGCTACTGATGACACCATCATAGCAAGAGTGGGAGAAGGTATCGTTAGCGCAATTGGATCGTCAGGAAATTATGGAGGTGTGTTAGAAAACCCTGATAATATTTCTCGAGCTGTGTTGCAAAAAGGATTGGATGCGGGAACTGCATTTGAGATACTTTCTATCGATATTGCAGATCTAGATGTAGGGAAAAATATTGGAGCACAGTTGCAAACAGATCAAGCTGAGGCTGACTTAAAAGTTTCTCAAGCGAAAGCGGAGACACGCAGAGCCATGGCTGTTGCGCAAGAACAAGAGATGAAAGCGCGCGTTCAAGAAATGAGATCTAAAGTAGTTGAGGCTGAAGCTGAAGTTCCATTAGCTATGGCGCATGCATTTAAGGATGGGAAATTGGGTGTCTTTGATTACATGAACATGAAAAACATTGAAGCTGACACCTCAATGAGAGAATCTATTTCTGGCAACAAAGACAGTGATAGTACAAGCCTTGAAAGGGATGACGATTAAAGATTTTCTCAAATCAATTCCTGAAGAGTTTTATTACTGGATTGGTATTGCATTATTTTACCTGCTGTCCTCTATTTTTAAAAAACGAGAACAGCAGGTAGATGGTGCTGAAAAAAAACCTTCTGAAAACACCTCTTTAAAAAGTTTTCTTCAAAACTCACTTCAAATTGATACTCAAAGGGATATCTTTGGAAATTTAAAGAATGAGCCTATCATTGAAAATACTGCAGAGGAAACAAACCTAATTGAGGATAATTTAGACTCCGAAGAATTAACCTCACCTTCAACTCAATTGAATTTCAATCAACCTT
>CAJWHU010000193.1 GCA_913041325.1 uncultured Fidelibacterota bacterium
AGATTTAACACAAAATGTATTAAACCTACTTTATCTTCTTGACTTTTATCTGTAATCACCCAAGGCAGCTGAGTGATCTCATGGTCTATATTGTTGAATACCGAGGTGATTATTGGAGTATAGCTATCTATCTGTGGTGTCATTATTAAAATGTCTCTTGGTTGAAGGGATTTGTCATTACTAAGGAGCTGCAATATGTGGTCTCGTATTAATTCAACTTGTCGATACTTACTTGGAGATTTAAGAAAAAGGAGTGATTTGTCAGATTTTTCTTTAGTTAAAATACATTCACTTCTAGTAGATAATAATTCTTGTTGTAGTTGCTCTAGCAAATTTGGTTTTCCCCCTTTATTAGTGGTGATATCTGCTGTAAGAGAAAAAATATCTTCCTCATTTCTATCTCCTAATTGATATTCACCACTCCCTTCTAGCAACTGTTGAAATTCAGCTCCCATCCGTCCAAGGAAGGCTTCAAGTCTTGGAGATTCAAGTAACCATTGCCTGTCGGGAGGAGTATTCCATTTGCTTCTAAATTGCAGTCTTCTTTCTTCACATCTTTGCCAAAGATCATTGCAAGGGGAAATAAGATAAATTTTTATATTTATTACTTTTGAAAATGCTTGTATTAAATCAATTTGCAATGGTGCCAAACTACTTAGTCCATAGAAGTATAGATTTTTGGGATAATCTAGATCTGAAATAGCATCTTGCTTTAAACGTTTAATAGCCTCCTGGACTTGAAGGCAGAAAGGATCTTTGTTTATATTTTTATATAATAAATTAAATAATTTTTCTTGCCAAAGCATATTTTTATTAACACTTTTATCTTTTGAATTTTTCTTCTTTTTTTTGCTTAACCATTGATTGATAATTTCAGGTCTATACAGTATGTAATCATCGAATGTCTCTGCGATATTGTTTGCTAAATCCCATAAACTCAGATTAATTTGCTTATTATCTTGATCGCTTACATTAAGCCAGGCCCGAATTACCTGTGCTTCATCCATTTTCATTAATTCTGGCAATAATTCTAAAATAATCCATACAAGTTGATTCTTTTCCCATGGATCTTTTTCATTAGGATCAATACCAACAATTTTCTTGACTAAACTTTTTAAATAGTTTCCAGGAAAAGGGTATTTAACTAATGCATTGATATGATTAATTATTGAATGTTTTTCACTTAGCCATCTGCATGTTGGCCATGTACTAACGACAATATTAACTTCTTCTGTTATTTCAGGAGGGTTTAATCGGAGATCCTGCCCCAATATTTCTGCCAACCATTCAGCTTTGTTACTTCGATAAATTGTTAGCAAGAGTCAAAATGCGATTTAAAGATATTTTTTAAAGTAAGAAGTTGTCTTTTCTTGGATTGATAATTAGGCTTTTCATTTCCTTTACTGCCTGAGATAGACCTACTGAAAGTGCTCTAGAAATAATTGTATGGCCAATATTCAATTCTTCAATCCCTTCAATAGAAGCAATCGGTTCAACGTTTTGATAGGTCAATCCATGCCCTGCGTTTACTCTCAAACCATAGGATTTTGCTTTGGCTGTGCTCTCTTTAAGAATGGATAATTCCAAACTTCTTGCCTCGTTTTTTGTTATGGCATATTTACCTGTGTGAAGTTCAATCCAATCGGCTTTTACTTCGGCACAATTTTCTAATTGAGCTTGAACTGGATCAACAAAAAGACTTACTGGAATATTCTCATCTGAAAGACGTTGGATTATTTCCTTTAATTTGTTTTTGTTTTTAATGACATCAAGTCCTCCCTCTGTAGTGACCTCTTCCCTTTTTTCAGGTACTAACGTAACCATATCTGGCTTGAGATTAAGTGCTATTGAAGTCATTTCTTCAGTTGCAGCCATTTCCAAATTTAGACGAGTATGAACAATCTCTTTAAGAAGATGTAGATCTCTATCTTGAATATGCCTTCTATCTTCTCTTAGGTGGACCGTAATACCATCAGCCCCACCCAATTCTGCAAGATGAACCATTTTTACTGGGTCAGGTTCAAATGTCTTACGAGCTTCTCGGACATTTGCAATGTGATCAATGTTTACGCCGAGACTTGCCATTAGTATTTGGAGGATATTCTGATTGTATTCATCAAAAGCAAAATAAGGGTTAGCCGCTAGAGTAACTGCCCAGTACTTACGTAAATAATAAAGCTTTCGGAGTTAACTTCATTACATAGTTTGTTAAGAGGGAATTTTTGCCCCTTCTTCATAGAGAAAAAAAAATATGCCTTGGGGTTGATCCTTTCTGGAGTCGATTAGCCATGTTCGCAACGCAAGATTTTGCGTTGAAAAATTTTTTTCGTAGAAGAATTATTATCGGTCGAGAAAATTTACCTTTAAGTGGTTCTGTTGTACTTGCTCCTACTCATAGATCTAGATGGGATGCTTTGATGTTGACTATGGCTGCTGGGAGAAGGATCACAAACAGAGATTGTAGATACATGGTTACCCGATCAGAAATGAGAGGATTGCAAGGTTGGTTCTTAAACAGGTTGGGTTGTTTCCCTATTGATCAAGGAAGACCTTCTTTAACTACTCTTAGATATGCAGTGGACTTGTTGATATCAAGTCAGCAATTGGTTGTATTCCCAGAAGGGAAAATAAATCGATTTAGCGAGCCTGTGAAATTGAAAAACGGCTTGATTCGCCTTGCTCAACTGGCCTCTAACAAAGGATTGGAAATTAAAATTGTTCCTGTAGGCTTGGCCTATAGCGATGTTATTCCCAAGTTTTATGGATCGGCATCAATTTGTTTCTCTAAGCCAATAATTATTTCGAGGGGAATTAAGCAATCTAGAAATGAATTTAATCTTGAACTTTCCAAAAGTATGAGAAGTGCTGAACAATCAGCTTTATTAGCTGTTGGTAGAAGATAATATGAGTTTACTTATTTGAATCTTCAGCTTTCACATTTAACTTATTTTTTCCCAAAAAATCACTTTAGTACCCTATTTGAAAATGATTACAGCCAAAGAAGTTACACTTTTAATTAAGCAATCAATTCCTGATGC
>CAJWHU010000194.1 GCA_913041325.1 uncultured Fidelibacterota bacterium
GAAGCGGTCTATGTCAATACCGATATCAAGATCGGTGGATGCGGGGGAGAAGGATATAGAAATTATCAGATAAATCCAGTTTCACCTTCCCAAGATAAAATGTGGTCTGTTGTTGCAGAGACCGTTCAGATAATGGTAGAGGAGACCAAACCTGGAGTCTTATGTTCGGATGTTGCTTATAAAGTACATAAACATCAAGTGGATAACGGCATGCAAGATTATATCTATCATAGACCAGGCCATGGAACAGGTTTTAATTTTGAGGGACACCAAGCACCTTACTTCTCATTGGGAGATCACACACCTATTGAAGAGGGAATGATGTTCAGTGTTGAGCCCGGCTTGTATGATTCCAGCAGAGGAATTGGTATCAATCCCAGTGACAATTTACTTGTAACTAGAAATGGAGCTGTCTTGCAATCTCGAATTCCATTTTCTAAAGAGTGGAGTTATTTAAAAATATAAATACAGAGGTATTGTTATGAAACTTATCTACATTATTAAAATCGTATTTTTACTTTCTTTAAATTTCATTTCCCCCGTGCATTTATTGGCGCAAGATTATGAAAAAGAAAATTCATTATCTGCATTAATTGATGCTACAAGCAAGGTCAATGTTATTTATAAAAACAAAAATGAATATACTGAATCTGTAAGAAGATATAGAGAAATCTTATCTAAAGTTAAATCGATAAAATATGAAACGTTAAATCTGAACGATCAAGTAGATTATGATTTGTTAGTTTCACATATCAAAACCAGAATTTTTGAATATGATACGATAAAGCTTTACACATTACACCCAGTATCATATTTTGTGCTAGGAAGAACAAATAGTTTGTTTACTCGATCAGGTGCAATTGCCGATAGGGGCGTTAAAGAAGCAATCAAAGAATTGGATAGGTTGCCAGAAATACTATCCAACGCTAAAGAGAATTTGAAAAACCCAGCTAAAGTTTGGACTCAAAATGCAATCTATCAGGCTTATTATGCTGGTATATTATTAAATGATTCCATTCCAATGGCCCAAGTGGACGACCCAAAACTTAAAAGGCAGTTAATAGAATCTGCTAGTAAAGCATCTAAGTCTGTTAAAAATTTTAAAAATTGGCTTGAAAAAGATTTATTAAAAAAATCGAAGCGTTCACCAAGTTGGAAGCCAGAAGAGATAGAGTTTTATCAATTCAATCACGAACATTTAGATGAATTTGGTGTTGAGGAAATGTTAGAAATAGCTCTTAAAGATGAAATTGTAACACGTAAAAAAATGGAATCACTGGCTAAATTAATTCATCCGAGTGGAGATCTTAAAACTGTATGGGAGAAAATGAAAGATGAGGCCCCTCCTTGGGAGGGGGTTTTGCCAATGGCCCAAAGTTTTGTAGATATAGCAAGTAGTTGGCTAATGAATGAAGGAGATCATGTTGTTACGATACCAACATACGTGGATTATGGTGCACGAATTACAGCACCTATGGGTAGAAGAGCGCTTTCATTTGGAGGTGCAACTATCGGCCCAACGGTGGCTGGTAGGCAATCAGGGTATTATATAATTACTCCATTAGAGAATAGATTAAGCCAAAAAGAAAAAGCAAGTAGAATTCGCTCTTATAATCCTTATTGGACTAATGTGATATCTTATCACGAATGGTTAGGGCATAATGTTCAGAAAGCTTCTGCAAATGAAAATGTTAAAAGAAAAATGAGACAATTATTTCGAAGTGCATATTTCAGCCAATCTTGGTCTTTTTACTTAGAAAAACTTTTAGAAGATGAAGGTTTTTTTGAGGATAGATTTGATTATCAATCATCATTAAAACATAGAATGGCTAGATTACAAATGAGGATGTGGCGAATTCAAAGGATTATCACAAAACTTAAAATGGCAAAGGGTGAAATGAGCTTCGATCAGGCTGTTCAAGACTACATTGATAAGATTGGAATGGAGCCAACTAACGCTTTTATTGAGGTCCAGCGTGATTCACAAACCCCATCACCGCCAGGCAGGGAAATAATCGGTGAAATAGTAATATTGCAACTACGCGAGGAATATAAACGGCGACTGGGTGATCACTATTCCTTGAAACGTTTCAATGATAATTTGCTTATGTATGGGGATCTACCATTTAAACATATAAGAAGACTGATGTTTAATGATTAGTCAGTTTAGATAATATAGACAGCTACAACAAAAAAGCCTCAAAAGAGGCTTTTTTGTTGTTTTTATTAAATGTCAATAAATTGACTTTTGATTTGTTTATTGGATATCAAATCGGTCGCTGTTCATAACCTTTACCCATGCATTAATGAAATCATGAGTGAATTTCTCTTGCGAGTCGTCTTGTGCATAGACTTCAGCTAACGCTCTTAATTGAGAGTTTGAACCAAAAACAAGATCAGCTCTAGTTGCAGTTCTCACTGCTTCACCAGATGATCTGTCATTGCCTTGATAGCTATTCCTTCCAGTCGGCTCCCACTTGACATTCATATCAAGAAGATTGACAAAGAAGTCATTATTTAAGGTATCATTATTCTCACTAAAGTTACCTGCGCCGTTTGCGGTGATTCCAAGAGATCTTAAGCCTCCTACAAGTACGGTCATCTCAGGAGCGGTAAGCTCTAAAAGATGTGCTTTGTCTAAAAGCATATTCTCAGCATTCACGGTAAAGTCCTTATTGTGATAATTCCTGAAACCGTCTGAAAATGGTTCTAAGACTCCAAATGATTCCACATCGGTATGCTCTTGGGTAGCATCGCCACGACCTGGTGTAAAAGGAACGCTTTGGCCTGATGCCATTTCAATTCCAACACAGCCCGCAAGAACAATTACGTCCGCAACGGATGCGCCACTAGATTCAGCGATTGGTTCTAATACGCCTAGAACTTTTGAAAGCTGATGAGGTTTATTGACTTCCCAATCCTTTTGAGGAGCTAATCTGATGCGAGCACCATTTGCTCCACCGCGCAT
>CAJWHU010000195.1 GCA_913041325.1 uncultured Fidelibacterota bacterium
TTATTTTCTGACATTTATACACCTACTCTTTCTACTGCTTTTGATAGCGTCCTTCTAGTTAAAACTTCAATCAAGTCTTTTCTGTGTTCGACTGTTCCTCTCATATCAGAAATTGGAGAAGCAAGCTCTTTAGCTTTATTTGAAGCATTTTTAATATTTTCTTCAGATGGTTCTTTACCTATTAACAATTCAGAGGCTTCCTCTGCAAAAATTGGAGTTGGACCAACAGCAGCTAACGCAATTCTGCAAGAAGATATTTTTCCATTCTCTAATGAAACAGAAGAAGCAACTGCAGCAACTGCAATATCCATTTCATTTCTTGGAATAAACCTTTCATATGAAGCTGAAAAAGAACTATTTTTCAATGGAAGCTTTATTGATACAAGGAATTCACCTTCATCCATTGCATTTCTTCCAGGGCCAACGCACATTTCTTCAACTGGAATCTCTCTAATTCCATTTGGTCCAGCTATTACACACTCTGCCTCATGAACAATTAAAGAACAAATACCATCTGCACTTGGTGAAGCGTTACAAAGATTTCCACCTAAACTTGCTCTTGATTGAATTTGAATACCACCTATTAGTGAGGCAGAATCAATTATACCTGGGAATGCTTCACAAACTTTAGGGTCTTCATATAAGACATAACATGGCGTAGCAGCTCCAATAATAAGATGATCATCTGTCCATTCAACTGAAGTCAATTCAGGTATCTTCTTAACATCAACAATTGCGTCAAGTTCATACCTTTCGCCTCTTGTCTGCACAAGTACATCAGTACCACCAGCCAAACATTTGGCTCTATCTCCAAATTTTTTTAATACTTCAACAGCTTCTTCAACTGTCTTTGGATCATAATAATTAAATGGATGCATAAACTCTCCTACTATAATTCAGGCTATTTTTAATTTAACATTTCTATTATTTATTATACACGGATTGTAAAATTATTGCTTAAAAACTACTCTTTATTAAGCAAGTTTAATAATTTTTCACAGTTTCTAAACGAAGCGTTCATATCCATGCCTTGGCATAATAGAATGATATTACCTTGAATCACGTAGTTTCTATATTTTGAGTTAATACAGTGGCCACCTATTCCTGCACCTCCACCAGCAACACCACCTTCACCTTGAGCTTCACCAAAACAATGCCGAACATCTTTAAGCCCCTCGGTAAATACTGCTTCATTTTTATCAAGCTTAATTTCTTCTTTAGTTCCTGCCCTTTCTCTTACTAACTCTTCACCCAATAAAGCATCTTCATGAGAATCAAAAAATCTAATTTCGTAATCAACAGGGTCTTCAAATTTTCTAAAACCGTAATAGACATTTTTTGCATAATTAAGCTCATCAACATCATATTCTTTCAATTTCTTAAATTTGACCGGAGAGGAGGTAAAATCTTCCAAATTATAAATAACACTATTTGATATTTTTTTACCTAAAATTATTTCTTCGCCACTAGAATCCTCTCCTGATGAACATGAAAAAATAAATAATAATAAAATTAAAAGCATTAAAAATGATTTTGACTTCCCTAATATAAACATGACAATTTCCTTTCAATAGTCATTTTACAACAATTCTGTAATTTAATTTGGGTTTCCATACTTATTTTTATCCTTATCCCCCCTTTGAGTGAGAAACATAAATATTGGAAAGCAGTACCAAAGTGACGCCATAAATATGCCAGTTATATAAGTCACTATAGATATAATTTGAAAAAAATTTAATCCTTCAGATTGGTTTTCAGGTGAAAATAGAGAAAGTATAAATAGAGATAAATAAGATATAAATATTAAAGGTAAAGGCACAATCAGCCAGTAACCACTTTTATTTACGTCATGTAGTCTTCTTACAGTAACAGCTATAGAAGGAATGATTATAAGAATGCTAAATAATATAAAAATTAAAAATAGTGGCCTAGCCCTAAATGCAAATAATAAAAGAAAAATAGAAGTTAATTGAATAAATAACCATGATGACCAATATTCACTTCTAGAGGCTCTTCCACTAAAATCAGTTCTTTTTTCAATAAGAACTTTATACACATTGTTAAAAAAATCTTTCATATTAAACAAACTTTATCTTAATATATATTTAGCTTGATATGAAAAATAGATCCAAAATAAAAATTGCAGCACAAGTAAGACCTAACCCATCTGATGAAGATATTGCATTCATAAAAGAATTAGGGCTCGATTACGTTACTCTTTTTGCTGGTAAAGGAGAGGCAAATTATGACTTTTTTATGAAGCAAAGAGAAATATTTGAATCAAATGATTTAAAAATATACGGTTTTGGGAATTCAAATATACATAATCACGCATCATTAGTTTTAAACTTAAATGATAGAGACAATGTAATTGAAGATTATAAAAAATATATTAGAGATTTAAGTAAAGCAGGCATTTTTTATTCTACTTATGCACACATGGCTAATGGCGTTTGGAGTACAGCCAAGGAACCAACAAGAGGTGGAGCAATGGGCAGGGCATTTGATTTGAATTCTGAAACTTATTACATAAATAATGGCCAGACCATTTCTAAAGATGATCTAACTCATTCTAGAGAGTATTCTGAAGAAGAGCTATGGAGTAATTTTGAGTATTACATTAAAGCTGTAAAGCCAACTATTGAAGAATCAGGGGTAAAAGTTGGAATTCATCCTGATGATCCTCCAGGACTAAAGCTTGGAGGAGTTCCAAGATGTATTTTTAGTACATTTAGTGGATATCAAAGAGCATTAGAAATTGCAGACAGCCCCAATATAGGAATTTGCTTATGTGCTGGAACTTGGCTTGAAGGAGGAGATACTACAGAAAAAAATGTAACTCAAATGGCAAAATATTTTGGAGATCAAAATAAATTATTCAAAATTCACTTTAGGAACGTTGATAAACCACTGCCACATTTTAAAGAAACATTTTTAGATGATGGATATATGGATATGTATAAAATT
>CAJWHU010000196.1 GCA_913041325.1 uncultured Fidelibacterota bacterium
TAGTGTGTGCCATTAACATTCATTAAAATAAATCCAGGGCTGCTTTCTAATGCTTGTGCCTCTTTGATTATAATTCTCTCTGCATGCATTGTGTTTATTAGATTATAAAATATATTGCCCTCAATAAAAAATGTTTCAGCTCTGTTGGTAATTGTACTTTCTTCGAGATCTGGAATTCTTTTGTTTTCAGGAACTGGTATTATCAATGCATTCACAGTCATGTTAGCAAGTGAATCAAGATCTTCTGGATTTAGCCTGAATTGTTTGATGTAGTAATTATGCAGCGTGAATCTAATTTTTGGTTTCCAAAGGTATCCAACAATTGGCCTTTTATATGAGCCAAATTCATCTGTTACAGTAGAATGCTTGAGAATGCCGTTTCCGGTGTATATATCAACGTTTACATCCATTACGGGTTTATTGCTCACGCTATCAATTACAAAACCGGTAATAGTATTTACCCTGAACTCAACTCCCTCCTTCGGTTGGGCATACAAAGACGCAATAACTACTGACAATAAAAAAACCTGATAAAACATCCTAAGAAATCTACAACAATTTATATTTTAAGTTTAATATTTTGATTTTGCTCTCTAACTTAATACTGTGTTCTTAAATAGATTAGATATAGCAGATTTTGATTTTTGGCACCATCTTCAAACACGTTGGAGAGATATGGACTCACTTGGGCACATTAATCATGCTGCTTATTTATCATATATGGAGTCGGCGAGAGTTGATGTCTACATAAAAATGGGATATTCTGGGATTAGAAAAGAAATGGATGATAGTGCTATCTTAGCAAGTATGGAGATTCATTATTTAGAACAAATTGCTCACCCCACTGAGCTTGAAATTGGACATAGAATTTGCAGGGTGGGTAATAAAAGTTTTGATTTTTTAGCAGGCATATTTCACGCAGATAACAAAACCTTGATTTGCTCAGGATTATTTAGACTGGTAGCTTTTAATTACAAAATAAACTCCTCTATCGCAGTACCTAAACAGATAAGAGATAAGTGCAGACCATTGTGATTAGCCAAATAGACACGACAGCTCTTATCAAAGATTTAACTAACCTCTTAGGCAAAAAGAATCTTTTGACTTCTGATTGGAGTAAACTTCCATATGCGAAAGGTTGGAGGTACGGTGAGGGTGCAGCATTGGCAGTTGCTAAACCAGGCACATTGTTAGAAATTTGGAAAATTATTGAAATATGCGTTGATCTTGATGTTATTGTAATCATGCAAGCAGCAAACACTGGTTTAACCGGTGGTTCAACTCCTTATGGGAATGATTATGATCGACCTGTATTAGTCATCAACACCATGCGTATTGAAGATATTCATATTATCAATAATGGGAAACAAATTATTGGCTTCGCAGGTAGTACATTAATCGGTTTAGAGAAAATACTTGCCCCGTATGGCAGAGAGCCCCACTCGGTGATTGGGTCCTCTTGCATTGGAGCATCTGTAGTGGGTGGTGTATGTAATAACTCGGGAGGTGCCCTGGTTAAAAGGGGACCAGCCTACACAGAGCTTGCATTATATGCAAAGGTTAATTCAAAGGGGGCATTGGAGCTCGTCAATGATCTAGGTATTGAACTGGGCGATTCACCAGAAGAGATTTTAAAAAATCTTCAAAACAAAAGTTATAGCGAGGACCAAGTAAAATTCCCAAATAAATTGGCATCTGACCACTCATACGAAAAACGTGTAAGAGATGTTAATGCTAGCTCACCATCCCGATTCAATGCTGATAAGAGACGTCTGCATGGTGCATCAGGTTGCGCAGGTAAAGTTGCTGTATTTGCTGTACGTATGGATACCTATCCTTCTCCAAAGCGATCTCAGGTATTTTATTTAGGAACCAATAATGCCAATACCTTAACCCAAATCAGACGTGATATATTGACCCAATTTAAAAACCTACCTATTTCTGGGGAATATCTTCACAGAGATTGTTATGATGCAGCTAAAAAATATAGCAAAGATACTTTTGTGGTTATTGAAAAGCTAGGGTCTAGTTTCATTCCTATACTATTTGAGTTCAAAAGAATAGTTGATCTCATAGCTAACAAAACTAAGATACTTCCAAATCATTTTTCAGATCGACTGCTGCAATTCATAAGCAAATTTTCCTTTAATCATTTGCCACGTCGCATGGAGGAGTATCGAGACAAATATGAGCATCATTGGATAATTGAAATGTCTGATGAGGGAATCGATGAGGGAATTAAATATTTTGAGGAGTTTTTTCAAAATAATGATGGATCATTTTTTAGGTGTGATAAAAAAGAGGCGAAAAAAGCGATTTTGCATCGTTTTGTTGCTGCGAGCGCACCTGGACGCTACTGCGCAATTAACAAAAAGAATATAGGTGCAATGCTCTCGCTGGACATCGCTTTTCCACGTAATGCGGAAGAATGGTTCGAAAATTTACCTCCAGATATTGATAGCTTGTTTGATATGAAATTGTACTACGGCCACTTGTTCTGCCATGTGCTGCATCACAATTACGTTTTAAAAAAGGGTGTTGATGCCGAAGATTTATTGCAAAAGCTTTTAAAGTTTTATGATGAAAAGGGTGCAGAGTACCCCGCGGAGCATAATGTTGGACATGAATATATCGCAAAACCTGAACTGTCAAAATTTTACAAACATTTAGATCCAACCAATAGTTTCAACCCAGGAATTGGAAAGACCAGCAAGAAAAAATACTGGCTATAGGTTTATAAGCGATGATAGTTGTGCAAAATTCAAACATTTTCCTCATTCAGATTGAAAAAGTAATTTCGACTAAAAATAAATAGAGTTCACTAAATGCAACAATTATTATTAATATTTCTCATTTTGGCAACCACCCATGATTACGGGCGGGGCCAGGTTATTGCAAGGTTGGTCAAAGCAGAGGGGAGAGTTTATTTTAAAAGGTTAGGAATGGATACTTT
>CAJWHU010000197.1 GCA_913041325.1 uncultured Fidelibacterota bacterium
AGCCAAAGACAAACCTCCAAATATTGCACTTATCCACTTGGATTTAGAAAGAAAATCATATGAAAGCAGGGCCCTAGAAATCCATTGAACTAAAGCCCCAATTGTAAAGGCAATAAAGACAGAAAGCAATATTCCTAAAATAATTTGAGTAGCTTTATCTGTATTGATGTAGGTAGATAATTCTGAGATATTTCCTGAATTTGCAAATATTTTTATCATCGCCATCACTACTGCAGCTCCAAGTAATTCAAATACAATTGATACTGTTGTTGATGTGGGCATACCCAAAGTGTTAAAAAAATCCAATAACAGGATATCAGTCATCATTACCGCCATAAAAATGAAAATAATATCCTCAAAATAGAATGAGCCAGGATTAAATATTCCTTTTCTAGCAACTTCCATCATTCCACTAGAGAAAAGAGCCCCTAGTGCAATTCCCAAACTAGCAAGAATCATTATATTTCTGAAAGAAATGGCTTTTGAGCCAATTGCAGAATTTAAAAAGTTTACCGCATCATTACTTACCCCAACAATCAAATCTCCTATGGCTAGAAGAGTCAATAAAACAATAATGTATAAGTAAATATTTTCCAAGTAAACCTTTTAATTTTAAAATCGAACAGCATAATTAAAAGAAAAAGTCCTTCCTATATGACGAAGACTAAAATACCTTTGCTCCTCATTAAAGCCAATAAAGTTGCTCTCTCGTTTATCATTTAAAAGGTTTGTTACTTTAAAAGTCAACGTTCTGTTCTTTTTTAATTGTTTAATTACATTAAAGTTAAGACTATTAAATGGCATGGTGTATACATCTGGGTAAAAACCATTACCAACAACTTGTAATGTTTTTCCTTGAACGTTGTAAAAAAGTCCTCCTTGGAATCCTTTTTCTTGATTATTGTATTCAACTCCTGCGTTAATCAGATATGGGGATTGACCCTGAAGTGGTCTTGAAGTCCCCAATGTTTGCCCCTCCCGTAAACCTAGCCTTCTCAATTTCAATTCATCCTCACTGAATTTCTCATCAGATATAATGTAGGAGCCATTGAAGTTTATTCTCCAATTTTCTAGCATTGAAAATAAAGTGCTCAGATCTTTTCTCAATTCAATTTCTAATCCAAAAACATTTGCCGTTTCTAAATTCAATGGTTTGTAATTTGAAAAAGAGGCCGCAACAAAAGCTATTTCTATGGGGTCGGTTAGGTTTTTATAAAATGCACTGATAGCAAATAACTGTGCATTTTCGCTAAAAGCCTCATAGCGGATGTCAAAGTTATCGATATAAGTAGGTCGAATATCAATGTTTCCAATGAAAAACAAATTGGATAGTGGATCAAAAATCTCGGCAATAGATGCCTCCTTAAAACTGGGTCTGGCAGTGGTGAGTGAATAGGCCAATCTTAGATTTTTATTTTCTTTTAAATTGTATATAACGTTTACGGAGGGAAACAAATTGATATTACTTATAATATTCTCATTGTTAAAAACTTGACCCAACTGACTATTTTCACCAGTGTAGAATACTTGATAATCCTCTAATCTTAAACCAATAATTGATTTAAATTTTTCTGAGAAATTAAATTCATTTGAAATATATGCTGCAATATTTTGTTGTTTAGCATTGAAAATATTTGCATCCTGAATAATTGTTGTTTGAGGATTAATATAAGTTCCCTTATAATTATTAGTCCCTATTAGATTATTAGGGTTAAAAATCTGATTGGGATCTCCACCATAGTTATCCCAATCACTCTCAGAGGTATAATTTGAGCTTACCGAGAATTGCGCAATAGAAAAATCTCTTTCTTTTAATGAACCAAATAACCCAAATTTTAGAACGGCGTCCGAACTTAGAAATTCAAATCTTTTAGTAAAGTCAATTTTGGCAACCAAATTATTTTCATCCAGTGTTCTCCATATTCTTTTGGGTTGAGTGTTTTCCTGGAAACTAAAAATTCCCTCCTCGTCCTGAAAAGTAGTATTTCTTACATCTTTGTCATGAACCTTAGCAAGCGTTCCAGAAAGTGTCCACTCTAATTTTAAGCTGGATGCATCAAAATTATGCAACCCAGAAAACATACCATTGGATATGCTTCTTTCATTGTATTCAAGGTTATACTTATTAAAGTCTATAAAGTCAGAGAAGCGCGTTAATTGTCTAAAGCTTCCTGACGTACTCTCCCCATTTTGAATATGTAGCCCATTGAATTTGTATTTCGAAGCTTTAGTCTTATAAGTTAATCCAAAAAGACCACTCAAAATAATATTGTGTCCTCCAATAGTTCCATATTGAATACGGTTTTGCTCGAAATTTAATACACTTTTATCAGGGCTAAAATTATAGAGATTATCTTGAGTGTTTTCATAAACGGTCTGTTCATTTTTGTAGGATAAAGATCCCAATACACCAATAGAATTTCCATTATCAAAATTGAACTGATTGCCGTATGTAATACCAAAACCAAAATTCATTCCACTATTGGATACTTTTGGAGCCATTTGAGGATCAAATTGATTGCTGACTCGGTTGACAAGATTAAGAGTTGAGTCAGCACTATATAATCTAGGATCAAATGCATTTCCCAATAAACTATTAGCAATTTTATTCTTCCTTGAACCGTCATCAAAGCCTAAAAAATCTGTAGTTCCTCCCGAGTATGTTAAATAGTTATCATTGAAATGCATATCTGGATTGTAACCCATACTCAGAGAAACAGAAAACTCCTCTTTACTTGGAAAATCTTTAGTAATGATATCTATTACTCCGCCTGTAAAATCAGCTGGTAAATCTGCCCTTGCAGACTTGATAACCAAAACATTGGAGAGCATGTTGGTTGGAAAGATGTCCATTTGAAGCGTATTTCGATCAGGGTCTAAGCCAGGGATATCTAAACCGTTTAGGATGGACTTAGAGTAACGATCTCCTAATCCTCGGACATACACATATTTC
>CAJWHU010000198.1 GCA_913041325.1 uncultured Fidelibacterota bacterium
CTCTTGAACTTAGAGGTTTCAATAAAAGTGACTTTGCAAAGCTTCACCCTGGAGGTAGTTTGGGGAAACGATTACTTCTAAAAATTGATCAAATTATGCATTCACATGATCGAGTCCCGATGATATCGGTAGCTACTAAAGTTAAAGATGCCTTACTTTATATTTCTGAAAAAGGTTTTGGTATGACAGGAGTTTTGGATAATTCGGGTAAGATGGTTGGAATAATTACTGATGGAGATGTCCGGAGAGCTCTTGAAAAAGAGGGGAATAATATTTTTGATCAAACTGCGGATTCTTTGATGTCAAAGAATCCGAAATGGATTTCTGCATCCACCCTAGCTATTTCAGCACTTAAACTTATGGAAAAGCATAGTATCACCAGCCTTTTTGTTTACTCTAATAAACATTTAAAAAAGCCTGATGGTGTAATCCATATTCATGATCTTCTCAAAATTGGTATATAAAGGTAATCGATGTTCCAATTATTAATGAATTCATTAATCCTAATAATCATTTTCCTCTCCGGTTGTACTAAAAAATCTGATCCAGTTAACATTTACGATTCAAATGAATATCAAACTATTACAAAAAAAGGATTAATCACTGGAGAATCCATTTGGGCAACCTCATGTTTCCGTTGTCATAGATACGGGCACAACGGTGCTGTTCCTTATGAAAATAAAGATTATTGGGATATGTCTGCAAAGAAAGGCTTGGAGGCGCTTTGCAAAAGCGTTTGGGAAGGGTATAAGGGAGAACATGGTGTAATGCCTGCTAAAGGATTTTGTAATCTGTGTGATGAAGACGAAATAAAAAATTCAGTAATTTATACTTTTCATCTGGCAAGGAAAGCGCAGATTGCTAAACAAAAACAAAAAGGTATGAAAAAAGAGGCCCCTAATCTTTAAAAATAGATGAATTTTCAATTGAGTCCTCTAAACTTCTAGACAGCTTTAAAAACGTTTCCACATTCATTTCTTTTAAATAAACCGCTCCATGCACAGCACGTAAGTGTGGGTTAGGATTACGATACCAATAATCTCTACCAAGGACTAATTGTAAATCTCTATGCTGCTCTACCCATATTTTTTGAGACAATTTTGAAAACGGCCCATCATAATCATAGCTTGGGAAAGAAGCCTCTTTCTGGCTTAAATAACAATTCATAAATGTTGAATGCATGATAGCCATAGAATTCAAAGTAACTGGAACAATTAAGTCTGCCTCATCCATGTCAAATCGATACCAAACATTTCTGTACCCCCAGATCCTTAAGTTAGAAAGATCAGCTTTTTCTCCCCAAAGCCGAACAGC
The DNA here is from genome assembly GCA_913041325.1 of uncultured Fidelibacterota bacterium. Next base: position 1,315 of record CAJWHU010000198.1, read on the forward strand.
TTCAGCAATTGACTGGAGTACTTTATAATGAGTGTCAGGACCACTTCCTTCAGGATCTAGAGCAAGGGAGATCACTGTTGGTTTAATTTTTTTTAGTTGGTCGAGTATTGGTTTTACATCTCTTGTTTTTTGTGGCTGCTCTGTAAACATATCTCCCTTATAAAACCCTAGACGAAGATGATGTACATCTCGAACACGAACTCCGTAATTAGCCCACACTAATTCTTCCTCAAATTCACGAATCATCCCTTTCAGCTTTTGAACTTGAACAGAATTTTTTTCACCCTCGTAACATGACTCTAATTCATTAATAGTTGAACTAAGCTTAGCCAGTAGCTCTTTTTTACTTTTAACCTTAAATATTTCAACATATGACCTCACCACTCTATGGCAAAGGCCTCTTTGTTGTCCATTCACATCATTGTCTGCAATTCTATCTAAATAATGATATACATCTTTATCCCACTTAAATTTGTATCCATTTGAAAAAAAGTCAGGATAATGAATCATCCTCACTCTATCTCTTCGAATGAAATCTATCGTCTTTTTTATAATCCCAATTAGGAAACTATTTGTGACTGAAGTAAAGCCAGACGTCATATTACTAAAAATATGTTTATTGCTTGGCTCTCTTACCAAATGGATTATATGAGGCATCATACCTAGCATAATATCATCGTGATGTGGTCCCGTATGATAATATATTTGATTCTTCTCACTTCTAATTCCCCGTTGGACTTTTCTATCAATACTGTCTATAATTTCTGAAATAGTATTTTTGTTCAGATCACTAAAACTTTTAAACAGTTTTTCTTTCTTAAAATCTTCAACTGACAATTTTTTACCAAAAGTTTGTTTATCTCTTGATAATTTTAGTAGTGCTTTTTGCTTTTTTCGAATATTCCATCTAGGCTCAAACCAATAACTATCTTTTACATCCTTTAAGTTCTTTGCAGCCCCCTCAGTTATGTAAAATCTAGAATTAGATATTTTTTGCAATGAGGAAGCCGGGTACATAATGTCCTGTTTAGATTCAATTGACTTTTGAACAATAGGAGCTTTTGCTTCACCTGCAGCAATAATAATTGCTGTGGCATTTTTATTATATGTTATGCTACCTAATCCAATAGTAATTACCAGCCTATTTCTACTTATCTCAATTCCACCAAGATCAACTGCTGCCGCTGCCTGAGTTTCAAAATTAGTCTGTGTTAATCTGGTAGTCGAGTTATGATCAGAGCCCCTGACATTAAATGCAATATGCCCATCAGGTCCAATTCCTCCTAAAAAAAATCCTATCCCACCTAATTCTTGGATTTTTTTCTCGTACATATTACACCATTGGTCAATTAAATATACAGACTCTTGTTGGTACTTTTCTTCTTCAGAATTTGCTTCTCTGTGCCGCAAAGTTAAATCAACTATACCATTGGGGAAAACTTCTGTCCAATGCATATTGTTGGCTAATGTGATTTCCTCAGTATTTATTAAATGGGCTCTGGCTTTTGTAATTCCAAAACTATCCAGATAATATTTGCAAACATAATTGTAAAAACTATTATGCTGGTTTGGATTTAAAGGATAAAACTCATCGATTTGAATAAAATGTAGCTTAGAAAAGTCTGGTTTGGCCTTT
>CAJWHU010000199.1 GCA_913041325.1 uncultured Fidelibacterota bacterium
AATTTCCAAATGTTCATGATCTTTTTTGGAATGCAACAAAAAAAGCTGGTGAGGCTAAAAAAACAGAAGATCCAGCTGTTGGTGAAGAACTTTTAGGTTTGATTAATGAAATAGATGAGGTATTTAAGGCTACAAAAAGCTAATCAAACTTTTTAAAAAGGTGTCCTATGTTTTCTAGAGGGGCACCTTTTTTAATTTCATTAATTCCCCAACTGTTTTGATTATTTTTTTGTATAGCATCACTTACTATTTTCGAGGTTGTAGGCATAAAAGGAGTAAACATAGTTGCACATGCATCTATAGAGGTAATTGCACAATGCAATATCGCGCTAGCTCTTTTTTTATCATTTTTTATAACTTTCCATGGTTCCGTCTCATTTAAATAAGCATTGATAGAATTCACAAATGCCATAACATTTTGAAGCGATGATTTAAGTTCTACTTTTTCAATCATTTCTCCTGTTGTTTTAAAACAATTTTTTGCACCTTCCAATAGTTCTTTATCAATTTTTTCATATTCATAACTTGTATCTAAATCATCAAAATTATTTATGTATTGTGAAAAAACTCTTTGAACAAGATTCCCCCATGCTGCCACAAGTTCTTCGTTATTTCTTCTTATCATCTCATCTTCGGAAATCTCCGAATCATTTTGTTCTGGAAGAATACTTGAAAGAGCGTATCTTAAAGAATCAGGATTCCATTCATCTAGATAATCATTGAGAGTCTTTCCTACACCTCTACTAGCAGATGCTTTTTCTCCTTTAATTAATATGTATTGATTTGCTGGAACATTAGTAGGTAAATTTAAATCTCCATAAGCCAAAAGCATTGCTGGCCAGATTATTGCATGAAAAGGTACATTATCTTTGCCAACAAAATAATAAGACTCTGCATTTTTATCTAGCCAGAAATCTTTCCAAGCCTCTGGAGTGCCATTGTTAATTGCCCACTCTTTCGAAGCAGATAAGTAACCTATTACAGCCTCAAACCATACATAAATCTTTTTTCCATCTCCAAGTTCATTATCTGGTATCTCTATACCCCAATCTAAATCCCTGGTAATTGCCCTATCCTGCAAACCTTCATCAACAAAAGATTTTGAAAAGTTAATAACATGTGGCCTCCAACCTTTTTTAGTATTAAGCCAATCTGCGAGTTTGTCGTTCAAAGCACTTAATTTTAAGAAATAATGTTCTGTTTCCTTAAATTCTGCAGGATTTCCATTAATTTTACTTTTTGGGTTGATTAATTCTTCTGGATCTAATGTTATTCCACAACTATCACATTGGTCACCTCTAGCTTCAAGGTAATTACATTTTGGGCATTCACCTTCAACATATCTATCTGGTAGAAACTTATTTTCTTTTGGATCAAATGCTTGAATACTTTTATTTTTTTCAATAAATCCATTTTCTTTAATTCTTAGAAACATCTCCTGAGTGACCTCTTTATGATTATCGGTCATAGTGGTTGTGTAATTGTCCCATTGAATATTTAGCTTTTTCCAGTAGCTAAGAAATTCGGAATGGTACCGATTGACTATTTCTATAGGCTCAACACCTTCATCGTCTGCCCTAACTGTTATGGGTGTTCCATGGACATCACTTCCAGATACCATGATCACATTATTTCCAATCATTCTGTTGTATCTTGCAAAAATATCAGCAGGTAAGTATGCACCACCTATATGGCCTAAATGTCTAGATCCACTTGCATATGGCCAAGCCACAGAAACTAATATATTTTTGGACATGCAATAAGAATAGTCTTATTTGCGATCATTAATTTGTAAATAAATTCAATTTTCGAAACATAAAAGAAACATTTCAGTAATAATCATTTAACTTTTTTGTTAAGTATTAAGTATGTCCTGATATTAAATTGAACTCTTGAAAGAAGGAGAATATGGAATCAATGATTATAAATTCAGTTGATAGTCTGTGGGTCCTTATAGCCGGCATTTTGGTTATGTTTATGCAACCTGGCTTTATGCTCGTAGAAACAGGCTTCACTAGATCAAAAAACTCTGTAAATATTGTTATGAAGAATTTTATGGATTTTTCAGTCGGAGCAATAACATATTGGGCGTTTGGTTTCGCTTTTGCGTATGGAGGTTCAACATTAGGTGGCTTTATTGCATACGGCGATTTCTTTTTAGAAGGACAAGCTAGCACCTATTTCTTTCAAGTAGTTTTTGCTGCGACAGCTGCAACCATCGTATCTGGCGCTGTAGCCGAGAGAACAAAATTTAGTGCATATCTTTTATTCCAGCCATTTATATGTGGTGTAATTTATCCAATCGTTACTCACTGGGTATGGAGTGGTCAAGGTTGGCTGGGAGACTTAGGTTTCATTGACTTTGCAGGTTCCGGTGTTGTACATATGGTTGGTGGATTTGCTGCACTTGCAGGAGTGATGATTGTAGGTCCTAGAATCGGTAAATATGATGACAATGGATCACCTTTACCTCTACCAGGAAGTTCAATGGTTGCTGGAGCATTGGGTGTATTCATTTTATGGTTTGGATGGTACGGATTTAATGTTGGCTCAGCTTTAGCTGCCATAGACGTTGATTTAGCTGCTATTGCTGTTACTACTACGTTATCTGCTAGCGCTGCTTCTATTGCAGCTATGTATACTTCTATGATTTCTGGAAAACCAGATGTAAGTATGACTCTGAATGGTGCATTAGCTGGATTAGTAGGCATTACTGCTGGATGTGCAAATGTTAATAATTTAGGTGCAGTCTTAATAGGCTTAATATCGGGAGTGCTTGTTGTGTACTCAATTAATTTTATTGAAAAAAAAGGACTTGACGATGCAGTGGGCGCAATATCTGTTCATGGTATTTGTGGTGCATGGGGAGTTCTTGCAGTAGCAATTTTTGATACTACAGATGGATTATTTTATGGTG
>CAJWHU010000200.1 GCA_913041325.1 uncultured Fidelibacterota bacterium
GTTTATTGTTTTTATTATTACCTGCAAACCTAACCTCTCCTCCTATCTCGACAAAAAAATTATCGAAACCTTTATTTTTAAGAAAATTAAAAACTATGTCAACTCCGTAACCCTTTGCTATGGCGTTAAGATCAATTTTAGTTTTTTTATTACTTTTAATAATTGAACTACTCCCAAGACGAATTTTCTCGTAACCAGTAAAGTCTAAAACACGGTCTATATCTTTCTGTATAGGAAAACCGGATTCTGGCCGAGGTCCAAACCCCCATAATGCCATTAGGTCGAATATTGTTATGTCAAATACACCGCTAGTTTTGATTGAAATATTGATTGCATTATCGACCACATATAGAAAATTTTCGGAAACTTTGAAAGGCTCAAGTGACTCCCAAGAATTGAACTTCGAAATTTCACTCTCATCATCCCAGGTAGACATTTGCTTATTTAAAATTATTAATAAGGAATCAATTTCATTTTTGATTGGAATGGTACTTAATTCATTTGATGGTGAAATTAATTTAATATTATACGTGGTACCCATTGTATACCCGCTTATTAAGTACTGATTATTCCCTTTACCACAGCTTAAACAAATTAGTAAAAAGCCCAACAATAGTTGGGCTTTGAAAAGGCTTGCAGGAACAAGATAGCTAACCAAAACTATCGTATGCTATCATCTCTTTTTCAACGCCTAGGGAATCGAGCATATTGTCACATGCGTTTATCATTGGCGGTGGTCCGCACATATAATATTCAACTTCAGTCGGGTCTTCATGATTCCCAAGATATTCATCATGCAATACCTGATGTATGAAGCCGGTATGACCTTGCCAATTATCTTCTTCCATGGGTTCTGACAACGCAACCTCGTAAGTGAAGTTTGGGAAATCTTTTTCTATTTTCTTAAATTGATCGTCATAAAACATCTCTCTCTTGGACCTAGCGCCATACCAAAAAGAAACTTTTCTGCCGGTTTTCAATGTGTGAAATAAGTGGAATAAATGTGATCTCATAGGAGCCATTCCAGCACCACCTCCAATGTAAATCATTTCCCTTTCTGTTTCTTTTATAAAAAATTCACCATATGGGCCTGAGACTGTTACCTTATCACCTTTCTTAAGATTGAAAATATATGACGAGGCAAGTCCAGGTGGAACATCACTCCACAGCGCTGGGGGGGGAGTCGCTATTCTAACATTAAGCATTACTCTGTTACCCTCGGCGGGATGGTTGGCCATGGAATAAGCTCTGAAAACGGGCTCATCGTTGTTCGCTATCAAATCCCATATCTTGTATTTATCCCAATCAGGGTGGTAATCTTTCTCTATATCGAAGTTCTTGTATGCCAGATTATGATATTCAGGAATATCAATTTGGATATAACCTCCGGCTTTGAAGTTTAAATCTTCGCCTTCCGGTAATTTTAGAACAAGTTCCTTAATGAAGGTTGCAACATTTTTGTTTGATTCTACCTTTGCTTCCCATTTTTGAATGCTGAATATTTCATCAGGAACTTGGATCTTCATATCTTCCTTAATCTTTACCTGGCAAGCGAGTCTCCAATTATCTTTTGCTTTGCTTCGACTTATATGCCCGGTTTCCGTTGGCAAGATTTCACCTCCCCCCTCAAGGACCTGGCATTCGCACATGGCACAAGTACCTCCTCCACCGCAAGCAGACGGAAGAAAAACTGATTGACCTGCTAAGGCACTTAGAAGAGTAGATCCAGGTCTAATTTCAAGACTTTTATCTGGTTCATTGTTTATCTCAATTGTAACGCTACCTTGCGGCAACAATTGACTCTCAGCAAAATTTAGGATTAAAACCAAAACCAAAACGAGTGCTGTAAAAATAGAAATGCTTAAAATAATTTGTTCCATTATAAATCTATCCCCGAAAATGCCATGAAGGCCATCGATACTAAACCAGTTAGTAACATTGTAATGCCAACACCTCTCAATTGTGGTGGCACATTTGAATATCTTATTCTGTGTCTGATGGCTGCCATGGAAGCAATCGCGAGGAAAAACCCTATGCCAGAGCCGAAGCCATAAACTGTGGACTCCATTAAATTATACTCCCTTTCGACTAAAAACATTGAGCCACCGAGTATTGCGCAATTAACAGCAATAAGAGGTAGAAAAATACCAAGACTGATGTATAAAGTCGGTGAGAATCTGTCCAGCGTCATTTCAACAAGTTGCACCATAGCCGCAATCACAGCGATAAATATGATGCTGTTGAGGAAACTAAGATCGATGGTATTATTTCCGTTAATTCCATAGTCTGAATTTAACCACACAAGTGCGCCTTCTTTCAAAAGGAAATTATGAATGATCCAATTTGTTGGAGCAGTTATGGTCAAAACAAAAATCACAGCGAAACCTAAACCAATGGAGGTGTCAACTTTTTTTGATATAGCCAAGAAGGAACACATACCCAAAAAGTAAGCTAAAAGTATGTTCTCAATGAAAATTGCTTTTGTAAGAATACTAATATAGTGTTCCATTATGTATTAATCCTCGATTATCCCACTAGCTATTCTATGCACCCAGACAATCAGACCAAGTATTATGAAAGCTCCAGGGGATAACACCATTAGGCCCATGTTTTGGTAGCCCATTTCGTATAGTGAATTAGGGACGACTTGGTATCCATATACAGTTCCATTACCTAATAACTCCCTGAAAAAAGCAACTGAGATAAGTATTCCTCCGTATCCCAATCCATTACCCAATCCATCTAAAAATGACTTACCAGGTGGATTTTGCATCGCATAAGCTTCAGCCCTGCCCATAACTATACAATTTGTAATAATGAGAGCGACAAACACAGAAAGTTGTTTGCTAATGTCGTATAAATATGCCTGCAGGATTTGATCAGTCA
>CAJWHU010000201.1 GCA_913041325.1 uncultured Fidelibacterota bacterium
TTGTTAATGAAATTGAGGATATAAGTAGAGTTGTTTACGACATTTCTGGGAAACCGCCGGCAACTATTGAGTGGGAGTGAAAAAGAATTATTGGATAAAATAAAAATATGAAATTTTTTGGTTGGAGAATGGTATTTACCGGTTTAACCCTTGAATTTACTGTTGTAGGTTTCCTTTTTTATAGTTTCCCTGTCATCTGGCCATACCTAATTTTAGAGCTAGGCATGACCGAAAGTCAGCTTGGAATGGTTACCGCATTCTATTTTATTCCAGTGGCAATTTTGGCAACTATTGTTGGCCGTGCCCTAGATAAGTATTCTGTAAAAAATTTTATGATGGCTGGGGCTATAATTTACTCATTAGGATTGCTCTCTTTAAGTTTGATAAACTCTTATTGGTCCCTTCTGACGATTTATCTTACTATTCTTGCATTGGGATCTATTATGATGGGAAATTTAGCGGTAGCTAAATTAATCTCAAATTGGTTTGAAAAAAATGCTGGTAAAGCTCTTGGTATTGCCGCAATAGGTATTTCTTTTTCAGGAGTTGTTCTTCCCTTAGTTGTTGATCCACTTCTAGATCTAGTGGGCTGGAGAAATGTTTACGTAATTTTTGCTTCCATAGTTTTTTTCATTATTTTACCCCTTATCTTTTTTACTGTGATTGATGATCCGAAGACAGTTAATCAATTTAAAGATGGTATAGAAAAAGAAAATGAAGAAGAATTCATACTTCAAGAGATGACCGCAAAAGATCTTTTATCAAAAAAAGTCTTTTGGATTATATCTATAGCTTTCGCTTTTCAATTTCTATCTATGATGGGTGTGCTTGCTTTTTTGCCTGTCCATGCAAGCAAAATGGGGTTAGAAGAAACTTGGAATCTTTTAGGTCTTCCAATCAAACAATATGTTTTTGCTTATGCATTATCTGCATTGGGAGGAGTCCTTGGAAAAATAATATTTGGATATCTTATGGATATTATGAAAGCTGCATACCCTTCAATGATGGCTATGTCCCTTCAAGCAATTGGAATCTTTGGAATTACTTATTTCAATGAACCAAGTGTATTTCTCCTATGTGCATTTACATTTGGTTTAGGTTTTGGTGCCGCAACCCCTCTTATGACAGCATGTTATCTGAGAGCTTTTGGGGCAAACAATCTTGGAAAAGCTAGAGGCATATCATCTCCTATCGTTTCTCCGCTTCAACCTATTGGAATTCTTATAACAAGCATACTGATAGGCTTTCAAGACACTTACTTTATAGCCTTCAATATTATGGGATGTTTTGCTTTAGTTTCTGTTATTTTAGCAAGCCAAATTCAGGAGACTGATATATGTTTAAGCAAAGGAAATTAAAGACTTTACATGCTATATTTAATATAAATGAAGATTTGCATAATCTATGGACATCACAATACAAAAGATTCATTTAATGCATCTGTGAGAGATACTTTTATTGATGAGGCAGAAAAGGTTGGTCATGTAGTTGATTTGATAAATTTATTTGAAGAAGAGCAACAACTCCCTTTTTATAGAAGCGATATAAATCCACCTCCAAAATTAGTATTGGATTATAGAAAAAGGCTTGAAGCTGCTGATGCAATGTTTCTGATGAGCGCTTGTCATAATTTAAGGATGAATGTCATTTTAGAAAACTGGATTGACTGGGTTCTTCATCCAACTTGGTTTTTCTCTTACAAATCATTAATTCCTGATAGTAAATTTTTTGGAAATTATGGTTATCCTGTTGCTGGAGCAATGAAAGATAAAATCGGTATAGTTTCTATGACCTATGGAGGGCCGATGATAAGTTATTTTAATTTCTCAATTTTTGACAATATTCCATATAGAAGACTAAAAAAATCTGTATTCCAACTTGGTGGTTTGAAAACGAAATACTTAAGATTTTATTCAATACTGCCAAATATGAAAGAAAGCGAATTTGAAAAGCACATGGACAAAGTAAGAAAATTTGCCAGAAGTTTAAAATAAGATATTTTAAAAATCCATTTATTAATATAAAGTAAGTTAGTCGAGGAGGACTTAATTTTGTTAATTAATGAAGATCTAAAATTAGACTATTCTGATGTTCTAATTAGACCCAAAAGATCTACGATGAGCTCCAGAGGAGAAGTGAAACTTAAGAGAACTCATAGGTTTCTTTGGAGCAAGAAAAAATGGAGCGGCATTCCAATTATGTCAGCTAATATGGATACAGTGGGAACGCTTTCCATGCATAAGATATTATCAAAATATGGCCTAATTACTTGTCCTGCAAAACATCATCTTAAAAAAGATCCAGAAATATTTAAAACAAAACGATCAAATATATGTTGGTTTGGCGGTATTGATGATATAGCAAGACTCTCCAAGACCAACTCAGGCTTCATTGGACTTGATGTTGCAAATGGCTACACAATTAAATTTGTAGATTCTGTTAAAAGACTAAGAGAAAAATGCCCTGATGCAACCATTGCTGCAGGAAATGTTGTGACAGCAGACATGACTCAAGAGCTCATTCTTGCAGGAGCAGATATTGTTAAAGTTGGTATTGGTCCTGGTTCAGTATGTACTACAAGAATTAAAACCGGAATTGGTTATCCTCAGCTCAGCGCTGTAATTGAGTGCGCAGATGCAGCTCATGGCCTAAATGCTCATATTATTGCTGATGGGGGATGTACTAATTCTGGCGATATTGTGAAAGCGTTTGCTGGTGGCGCAGATTTTGTAATGATCGGAGGAATGCTGGCAGGCCATGATGAATGCGATGGTGAAGTTGAAGATGGGGTGATGAAATTTTATGGAATGGCCTCTGAATCGGCAATGACAAGACATAGCAATCATAATAATTA
>CAJWHU010000202.1 GCA_913041325.1 uncultured Fidelibacterota bacterium
GTGCCAGGAGTGCCAATTTCTAAATCTTCATCAAAAAGAATTACTCCGCCAATGTTATACTCTGTTATGAAATTTAACACATCAGAGCACTCTCCTAGGGTTTTACCGCGGAATCCAGAAATAATTAGTTGCCCAATCTTACGCTTTATAGAAATTGACATATCTTAAAAAGAAATTGAATAAATTTAAACGCCAATGAAAACCTTTTTTTTGTCAGCTAGAAATTATGTCAGTTTATTTTTTTTAGTATTTATTAATCTAGGTTGTATGTACACAGGAAAAAACATCAACCAACGCGCCCAAGAAAATGCTAATTTTTTAAATGGGCTTGATGCTCTAGAAAAAAAAGAATTTCAGGATCTCAAAGGAAAGCGAATTGGTCTTATAACTAATCAGACTGGAGTCAATAAAAACTTGACTCAAAACATTAAGTTATTTGCTAATTCGGATAATGTTCAGCTTAAAGCGATTTATACCCCAGAGCATGGACTATATGGTTCTATACCCGCAGGCGAGAAAATTGGCTCAAGTAAAAATAAAATTTTTGATGTGCCTATTTATTCACTGTATGGCGTTACAAAAAAACCTACGCCAGAAATGCTTAGAGATATAGATTTAATAATTTATGATATACAAGATATTGGCATAAGATCATATACATATATTTCGACGATGGGTTTAGCGATGGAGGCTGCAGCTGAGAACAACATTGAGTTTATGGTTTTAGATAGACCAAATCCGTTAGGGTTAAAGAAAATAGAGGGTAATATCTTAAAAAAAGATTTTAGCTCTTTCATTGGTAAATACCCGATTCCTTACGTTTATGGCCTGTCTTGCGGAGAATTAGCTAGATTTATAAATGAATCTGGATGGCTAGGACCACAAAAATGTAAGCTCACGGTGGTAAAAATGGAAAACAATCATCGACATCAAGTACCAAAAATTTTGGATAAAAATTGGGTTCCAACTTCCCCACACGTTCCCTCCCCTAATACACCTGCCTACATGGTCGCAACTGGTATTCTAGGAGAATTAGGTGTTTTTTCAATCGGCGTGGGTTATACTCTTCCGTTTAAGACAATAGCTGCACCATGGATTGATAGTGAATTAATAACGACTGAATTAAATGCACTAGGATTAAAGGGAGTGATATTTCGACCAATTCAATACTCTCCGTATTATGGAATATATAAGGGCCAGCAAGTGAAGGGTGTAGAGATTTTTATAAGCGATAAGAATTTGGTGAAATTAATTACAATCCAATTTTATTTCTTAGAGGTTCATAATAAGCTTTACCCTCAAAAAAATCCATTTGAGATAGCTACAAAAGAGCAGCTAAAAATGTTCGATAAAGCACTAGGTACAGATACAATAAGAAAAGCGTTTTCGGGTTCATTTAAGGCAAGTGATGTGCTCACTAGCTTAGTCCCAGATCTAAAAGACTACAGGGCAAAAGTTAAAGACTATTACATTTATGATTAGAGTTATCACCGTACTCCTTTTTTTTACATTTCATTGTGGCAGCAACGGTAGTCCTCTGCTTTGGATAAACCAGATACCAAAGCCATGGGAAATAGATGAGAACGATTTTGATGAATATCTCGAGGAATTTCAAATACGTTTCCCTGACTTCCATCAAAGAGTAAAGGCAATTAATCTTTGGCGGGTTGGTACTCCATATGGAATATATTGTTTGGGCGAAGAAATAGGAATCGATGATGACCCGATATTGCGTGCTGATACCTCCGATTGTACAGTTCATGTACTCACCACACTGGCTTTTGCCAGTAGCTCAACCTGGAGCGAAGCTCGAAATAAAATGATTCAAATTCATTACAAACCAGATTCATTGCATAATCATCTACCTAGCTTTCAAAGCCGATGGCATTTTACCTCGGACCGAATATTAAATCATAATCAAACGGTTGACATCACCAGTACTTTATTCGAGCCTCGAATTACCGAGCAAGTTTCCATTGAATTAAATATCAAGGATAACGGTGATGAGTTTTTAGATTTAGATTGGTCATCTTTGCAAACTATTACCTACATACCCTCTGAATTAATAAGTTCTATCGTAACTCAAAAACTACCACAAGTTTGTGGTGTAGCCTTTGTGAAAGTTGATTACTTTAAGCTAGGTATAGTAATAGCTCATGAGGGTTATTTGATTGATCAAACAAACTTAATACATGCATCATCAGAGCATGGTATGACAGTGCAAATCGACTTTATGGATTATCTGGTGCAAGGTAATTCTTACAGGTTCGATGGCGTGATGTTTTTTAAACTAAACCAAGCTAGTTAATTATTACCTTTTCCTGATAAAATGTGCTTTGCAAACATAAAAGTGGTATCTCGGTACTGATTGTACAAAGTCGAATAGGGGTCAAGCGAGTGGATATCTACTTTTCCCTCAAGCCTCGACCCCTGATGTATAAATTCTAATCCACCCAAGCATATTGCAACGTGTCTAACTTTTTCACCATCACCAAAAAAAAATAAATCTCCTGCTTCAGCTTCTGTTTTATTTACATTCGATCCAAGGACTGCTTGTTGTCTGGCATCTCTTGGAATCAAAATTCCAACAGAGGCAAAAACAGTTTGAGTGAAGCCTGAACAATCGTTGCCCTTTGAGGAATTACCTCCCCACAGATAAGGCACTCCTATCATTGTTTTGGCTGATTTGAGAATGTTTTGTATTAATTGTGTATTGTAAATAGGTTTTTGTATGCTTTTCAAATCTGACTTCTTCACATATCCGATTCTTCCATCGGGAAGGTGTGCTTTTGCCCATTCGGAAGCAATACGATCTATTTTTAGTCGACTATTTAAAACTAAATCT
>CAJWHU010000203.1 GCA_913041325.1 uncultured Fidelibacterota bacterium
TCTTCAACCCAATCAAGCTGACAACTATAGATTGCAAAAAAAGATATGAGTATTAAAAAATACTTATTAAATTTATTTTGCTCCATCAAAAAAGTCTTCAAAGCCAGATGGGTCATGTCTTCCAACAACTAAGTTTTCAAGTATTCCTATACCTTTTTCAGAGCCTAGTGTTGCTTTTGCAATTTGATGGGTATGAAAAAAAGTGTAATCCCCTGGATTAATTTCAGACAAGTCCCATACTTCATAACCTGTTTCACTTTCACCTTTCCAAATACCATGCTTCCATTCGTCATGCTGATAACCAATGCCTTTACAGAAAAATATGGGGCCCATAGTTTCTATTTCTATTTCAAAGCTATCATTTTTATTTAGCATGCCAGATATTTTTGCACCTGTAGCCCAGCGGGTACCTTTTTTCCAGTTTACGGAATGATGAAGGGAATGCATTGTTTCTACTTCAATATCACTTGGTGCAGAGGACATGTCATCATAAAGAGGTAATTTATGTCCAGAAATTTGTGTGGTATTTCCATCTTGATCCTGAAATGTTCCAAATTGTGTACAGAAACCATTAAAGTGGATTGGAGCCCAGCACCAGTAAACCCCTGGTTCTTGATTAAGCATTCCTGGGGCGCCACCTTCAGGTTCTCCCACCGGTCTCACACCCCACGATCTATCCCTTGTTCCATAAATTGCTTTGGGATTAAGCGATCCAGCCTCAGTAGATATTTCACCTGTCCATTTTCCAAGCTGCGTAAACCTAATTGTATTCATAATTGTTCTGGTTCCTTCCATTAAAAGGGATCTAGGTTCTTGATGTGCAATAGAGTTAGCTGAAAATTTGAGATTACAGTTTAATTTGTTGTCAGGATCTTGTAATGAGAATGTTAGCTCATTCATTGGCTCGTCAATTGTTAAGCACATAGGACCAATATTTATAGGCAGTCTATTTTGGTCTAGGCGCTGACTAGCATGAAATGAATATTGCTTACCTTTATATGAAATGCTGAAGTGGGCATCCATCACATGCCTGTTAGGATACAAGGCTATGCCTATTTCAAAAATATACTCATTTTCAGGATCCATACCATTAAAGAAATACCTGTCATAGAAATTTCTGTCAGTGGAGCCAGGGATAGTTATTGGCTCTACTGCTTGATGGATAGGGTAGTCATCAAAGGGTGTTATATAGTTCATTTAAATTACAAAATTAATTAGCTTTTCTTTAACATAGATTACCTTTTTTATAGGTTGATTAGCTAGAACTTTTTTCACATTTTCATTTTCCTTTGATAGCCTCTCTATTTCAGTTTGATCAGTATTAATTGAAATATGTTCCTTGCCTCTGACCTTTCCATTTACCTGAATGATTAATTGAAAATCCTCAACTTTAAGAAAATCTTCATTGTATTTTGGCCAAGAATTCTCAAAATCATGTCCATCAGAGTCTGTATATTCTTTCCATAAATAAAGGCTTATATGTGGAGTGATTGGCGACAACATTTTGAGTGTAAATTGAATGACTTCATCTAAACAAAATACCTCTGCTTCAGTTGCATGATCTGATTTAAAAGAATCTGGTATTGCATTTAACAATTCCATGATTGAGGCTACTGCTGTATTAAAAGAGTTTCGTTGCGCATAATCGTTTGTTACTTTTTTCAGAGTTTGATGACTTTTTTGACGAAGCTTAAGCTCAAGTTTTGTAAAAGTTTTTGGTGATTTTTTAGAATATATCTTTCTATCTGATACTAGAACCCAAATGCGTTTAAGAAATCTATATGAGCCCTCAATTGCAGTATCTGACCATTCCAAAGACTGTTCGGGTGGAGAAGTAAACATCATGTAAAGTCTAATGGTGTCAGCCCCATATTTATCAATAAACTTTTGAGGATCCACTGTATTTCCCTTTGACTTAGACATTTTAAATCCATCTTTTAATACCATTCCTTGTGTAAGAAGTTTTTTAAAAGGCTCGTCGCCTTCAACAAGACCAATATCTCTCATTGCTTTATGAAAAAATCTTGAATACAAAAGGTGTAAAATTGCATGTTCAATTCCACCAATGTAAAGATCAACAGGAAGCCAATATTTTGAATTTTCGTCTAGAGCTTCTTTATTATTATCTGCTGCTGTGAACCTTGCGTAGTACCATGATGAGTCTACAAAAGTATCAAATGTATCAACTTCACGAGTCTTTCCAGACCCTAAGTCAAAAAAATCTTTATTTTGACTTAATGGTTTCGGTGATTCTCCATCTTTTATTTTTGGCAACTCAACTGGAAGATCATTTTTCTCTAAAAAAATGGGCTTGCCATTATCGAAGACTACAGGTATGGGACATCCCCAAAATCTTTGCCTGCTGACGCCCCAGTCTCTTAATCTAAAATTTTCGATACCTTTTCCAATATCATTTTTTTCTAAGTAATCATTGATATTTTTTATTGCTTCATCTGACTCTTGTCCAGTAAAAATATCTGAATCAATAAGGATACCTTTTTTAGGTGAAGGTAATTCATCACTCTCAACAACCTTTTTAATTTTAATATTGTATTTTTTAGCAAACTCATAATCCCTTTCGTCATGAGCTGGCACACCCATTACTACTCCTGTTCCATAATCCATCAGGACATAATTTGCAATCCAAACATCGAGCTTTGTATCTGAGAAAGGATGTTGAACTTTTAAGTTTGTTTTAAGGCCCAGCTTATCTGCTTTTGCCATATCTGCCTCAGCCATTTTTGTTGCATTACATTGTTTAATAAATTCATTAATTTCTGGATTATTTGTTGCTAAGTTTTGAGCTATTGGATGGTTTGGTGAAATAGCTATAAATGTAAC
>CAJWHU010000204.1 GCA_913041325.1 uncultured Fidelibacterota bacterium
GTCCCTGGAGGTAATTACAAGATTACCTGGAATGGAAAAAATCGCTCAGGAATCTCAGTCCCAAGTGGTGTCTATCTATATGAATTCAGAGCGGGAAATGAGTTCAGACAAGTAAAGAAAATGACTCTGTTAAAATAACACTGATCTTAAAAAGGGCCCAAAATAATGGGCCCTTTTTTTATTAGTTCAACTCGTTTCCAACATGAATCAAATTTTTGCAGGGATTGATGTCTCTACTCAGAGTCAAAAGTTGGTTGTCATTGACCTTGATAATGATTCAATTATTTATTCTGATTCCATTAACTATGATAATGACCTACCGAATTATGGTACATTAAATGGAATCATTAGAGGTAATCCACCTGGTGTGTCTGAATCAGATCCAAATATGTGGATTGACGGCTTACATATTTTATTCAAAAGGTTAAGCAAAAGAACAGACATTATCTCTTCAATTAAGTGTTTATCTATATCTGGACAGCAGCATGGTCTTGTTGCCATAGATAGAAAGGGCAACCTTACAAAATCAACCTCCAAATTGTGGAATGATTTTTCTACTAAAAAAGAGTGTGATATTCTAACAGAAAAAATTGGAGGAACAGATGAAATGATTGCAGAAATATCTAATAGCCAGCGAACTGGATATACTGCATCTAAAATTTTCTACATGCAAAGAAATGAGATAGAATTATTTAACAATACCTATCAGTTTCTTCTTGTTCACAACTACGTAAATTATTTTTTAACTGGTGGTGTATCCGCCATGGAACAAGGTGATGCTTCCGGGACTGGACTTTGGGATCCAGTAAAAAGAAAGTGGTCAGAAAATTTAACGAATGTCATTTCTGATGATTTACTGTCAAAACTCCCCTCAGTTTCAAGCTCGATAGAAAGCATAGGATATATTTCGAAAGAACTTGTCAAAGAATACGGATTTGACTCAACATGTAAAATTGATGCTGGGTCAGGCGACAATATGTATGGCGCTATTGGCACCGGAAACGTGGATCCAGGTATTCTTACAATTAGTTTGGGGACTAGCGGAACTGCTTATACGATTGTTGACAATCCATTTGTTGATCCCACAGGCGAAATTGCCTGTTTTTGTGATAGCACTGGAAGGTACTTGCCTCTTCTGTGCGTGTCAAACATGGCAGGGGGTTATAATTCTTTTTTAGAAAAAAATGAGTTATCCCACGCAGAATTTGAAGTATTAATGTCTCGTACTCATTCTGGTAATAATGGGAATGTTATCGTGCCTTGGTATGAGGGAGAAAGAACACCAGATCTTCCTTATGCATCCCCAATTTATTTTGGATTTAGTTATGATGATCTCACCAAAGAAAAGGTTGCACGAGGCTTAATCGAGGGCCATGTATTAAACCTGTACGAGGGTTTTTCCAAAATGCCTGTTAAGCCTAAAGAGATATACCTTACGGGTGGTTTATCTCAATCAAAAGTCTGGTGCCAAATGATATCAGATATTTTTAATTGTAAAGCTACCCCGGTGCTTGGAGAGGGTGCGGCGTTAGGAGCTGCTCTGCATGCTGGGTGGGTCTGGAACAATGAAAATGGGTCCAATGAAACATTATCTAATATGGTTGCACCTTTTATAAAATTTGATGAGCGATTACGATGTACACCAAAACCTGAAAATATCAAAATCTATGAAGACCTTAAATCGCTTTACAGTTCAATAACTATGAGAATTAGAGGGCTTCATGGACCAGATCCTTTTGAATTAAAAAGAGGTTTTAAAAGTAAAAATTGAAGGGAGAATTTTCATACAATAACTTTTTCTTAATTCTACTTGTATTTGCCTTTACTGGTTGTGAAAGAGGAAAAGACAAAAAGGTGGTAGAGCTTGGTGAAGAAGTAATCCACTTATCTGTATTCAAGGAACAGTATCAAAAATACATGGACAATAACTATCAATCAGATAATCTGCTTACTAGGTATTCATTTTTGAATAAGTTGATCGATGAAAAATTAATGCTGAAATATGCCAGAGAACATAATCTTGATAATGATCCATCATATGTTAATGCTATTGGAGATATATATGATCAAATGCTCTTGAACTATTATTTTGATAAAAAAATAAATAAAGATTATCAAACCACTGATTTAGAAACTAGGAGATTATTTATCTGGAAAAATCAGAAAGCCCATATTCGCCATTTATTTTCTAGGAGTGAAAAACAAATATGGGATATGCATGAAAGACTAACTTATGATAAAAGTAATTGGTCCGGCTTGGCGCAGGAATGTTTCAGAGATTCAATACTACGATCAAATGGAGGAGATATAGGTTGGCAAGGGTATGATGATTTAGACCCTATTTTTGCTTTTCATGCCTATTCTCTGATCCCAGGTGAAATCTCGGAACCTGTACGAACTTCCGATGGATATAGTATTATTAACTTGGTCGATATAAAAAATAATAACCTATTAACAGAAAATGATTTTCAACTAAAAAAAGAGAGTCTATCAAAAACAATTAAAAGTTTTCAACAAAAGCAAAGGCTTCTGGAATTCACAGACAGCACTACAAAGTCGCTAGATATAACGTTCAATGATCCCATGGTGCTTCAATTGCACCAGTCTATAAAATCGTTGCCTTATGATAAGATAGAGAATCTTTATCAGGAACCATTGGTAAGCTATATGGATCAAGAATGGGATGTTTCAGAATCGCTTAAAAGGATGTCCTCGCTCTCAAAAAGGCAGCTTTCAAAAATCATAACTCCAATTGATCTAGAACAAAGTATCATTGGACTTATTACTAGGGAAAAACTCTTAG
>CAJWHU010000205.1 GCA_913041325.1 uncultured Fidelibacterota bacterium
TTGAAGCATCAAAACTTATGTAATATCTTTCATTAAACAATATAATATATTACTGATCAGCTGGGAATTCATATGTCCCATATCAACAGTCAAGTTTATTGGCTCTTTATCAAACCATTTTTCTTGCTTCTTGGCAAACTGTCGTGTTTTGATGATGATTTTTTCTCTCATCAAATTGTAATTTATTTCTTTTTTGAGGTAAGATTTAATTTGGCTGTAGCCTATGGAATCTAGAGGAGGAAAAATTTTACTCTCCCTCAACTGTTTGACTAGCAGTAATTCAACCTCTTCGATCCAACCTGAGGCTAACATAAAGTCTAATCTTTTCTCTATCCTCTTATTCAATTCATTTCTTTCTCGATGTATTCTAACTGTATACAAATCTAGATTAATAGTTGGATTAAATCTTTGATCACTGAAATTCTCGCTCGGTGTTTTCCCAGTTATTTCAAAAATTTCAAGTGATCGAACGAGGCGTTTTTTGTTATTGATATGTATTTTTGCTGCGTATTCTGGGTCGATAGCGCGAAGTCTTCTCATTAGCCTCCAAGGGTCGATATTGTACAACTTTTCTAGCCTTTCTCTGATGGATGGATCTGATTTACTACCCCTAAATATTCCATAACAAATTGCCCTGTAGTATAACCCTGCACCTCCACAAATTATTGGCACCCTTCCCTTCAATTTAATATCTTTGACTTTATCAATAACAAGCTTTGCATATTCACCCGCTGATATTGAAAGTGAAGGATCTTTAGTTCCAATCAAGTGATGTTTGATGCCATTCATTTCTTTATTCGATGGTTGGGCTGTACCAATGGCCATACCCCTATAAATTTGTCTTGAATCTAAACTAATTACCTCGGCGTTTAATTTCTTTGATAGATTGACAGCAAGTGAAGTTTTGCCACTTGCTGTTGGACCAATAATTGTTAGTACTTTATTCAATATAAATATTCAGAAAAACTGAGAATTATTAATTCTTTAAAATTTACCAGGGAAGCTGGTCTAGATCGACATTCCCTCCTGATAAAATCAGGCCAATCTTTTTACCATTAAAAATATTTTTATTTTTTAAAACCGATGCTAGGACTATCGAACAGGAGGGCTCGATAATAATTTTTAAGCGCTCCCATATTAATTTCATCGTATAAATGATATCCTCCTCGCTGACAGTTATAATCCCATCTACATACTTACTAATTATTGGGAAAGTCACATTACCAATTTGGGCCCTTAGTGCATCACATATAGTATTGGTTGACTCATTTGTTTCAATTTTTCCATTTTTTAATGATCGAAATGCATCGTCGGCCATTAAAGGCTCTGCTCCATATACTTTAATATTTTTATTTTTATTTTTTAAATAAGAAAGTGTACCCGCCAACAGTCCACCTCCACTAATGGGAACGATAATTATTTCTAAATCGGGATATTTTGATAGTAATTCAAGCGCTGTGGTTCCTTGCCCTATTATTATGCGTTTGTCATCATAAGGATGTACAAGAACTGAGCCCGTATCCTCCATCAGCTTGACAAGGGTTTCATCTCTAGAATCCTGATTAGGTTTACACCATATAACTTCCCCTCCATTTCTTTGAACATTGTTTACTTTTACTTTAGGCGTATTATTTGGCATTACAACTTTTACAACACCACCTAATTTTTTCACAATCAGGGATAGTGCAGCGCCATGATTACCAGAAGAAGCAGTTACAACGCCTCTGCTCAAATCTTTTTTTGATAATTGGAGTACAGCATTGCTGGCACCCCTTATTTTAAACGACCCAGACTTTTGAAAGTTTTCACATTTAAAATATAATTTAGAATGTGAGATTTCATCCAAACTGGCGCTTCTCAAAACTGGTGTCATATGGATATAGGGTTTTATCCTGATGTGGGCTTTTTTTATATCATCTACAGTGATCATACTAAAATTATGTTTATAAAATGATTGATAATATAATTGATGCTAAATTATTTTACGTAAATAAAAGAATTGTTAATTACTCTAAAACTAAAAATTTTTAATTATGTTAATATCTGCGCTCAACACTCTACGTTTGTGCAAAGGTATGTACAATTATATTGAAAGATAAACTTTATAAATAACCAAAAGCCACTTTTAAATATGATCAAAGTAAAGATTCAAAAATTATCATGATTAAAGCTTAAATAAGATCTAATGAAGTCTTTGATATGCTTTAGACATGGAAAATCAGATTGGAGTGCAGACTACGAATCTGACCATAATCGTCCAATTTCTAAACGAGGCATTAAAACTTCAGCTAGAATGGGCAAATACCTCAGCCAAATTAATCAACAACCGGAGCTAGTAATTTCATCCACAGCCCTTAGGGCGAGAGATACTGCTGAAATAGCGATTAGATCAGGAAAATGGGGCTCTAAATTAATTTTGGAAGAAAAAATCTATGAAAGCACAGTTCAAACATTATTAAGTATCATTAAGCAACAAAATGACAGGTATACTAACATTTGCATTGTCGGCCATGAGCCTAGTTTATCTCAGTTGATTGAAAAGTGTGATGATTTTGAACTGCCAAAATTTCCTACTGCAGCAATGGCAAAGATAGATTTTGATTCAATAAAATGGAATGATATCAATTATGAAAATGGTAACAAAATTTGGGTCAAAAAACCTAAAGCTTTAAATCAATGACGCTCAAATCTACTATCTAATTCGTTAAGAGACATCTGCACTATTATAGGTCGGCCATGAGGACAATAATATGGGTGCTTAGTACTAAACAATCTATTTACTAGCTCTTGCATTTCTTCTCT
>CAJWHU010000206.1 GCA_913041325.1 uncultured Fidelibacterota bacterium
AGCTAGTTAACGAAGTAATGTATGCTTGTCTTCAATTACACGGTGGAACTGGATATATGACAGGGACTGAGATTGAAAGGCTGACAAGAGATGCTAGAGCTCAGTCCATAGGAGGGGGAGCCACTGAGGTTATGTTAGAAGAAGTTGCCAAGCGTATGTAGCGAATTCTACATAGGGTTTACTTGAAGAATTTACCTTTACGGTTTGCATAAGCTAAGCCGAATATATCTTGGTCATTGTAGGATGTGGCTTGAGCGATGGCGTTAGTGTGGTTATTAATGCTCTCTTTTGTTAGGATAAAAGGTAAACGTGGCATTTCTGTTGCTTTATTCGCTAGTTTAACAGACTCTAGCTTCAAGTTGCTTGGACCAAAATAACTGTCGATTAGGCCCCAGTCTTTGGCGGTAGATGAATTAATTTTTTCTGCCAATAGCAGGAGCCTTTTTGTTTTTGCAGGACCCAACAGAGCGTTTAACCTAGGTACTGAGCCCCAGCTCATGTTTAACCCTCTCTCAACTTCTGGAACATAAAATTTTGCAGCCGTTTCTGCAATTCTTAAATCGCATGAAGTGGCAAGAGCAACTCCACCTCCCACGCACCATCCCCTTATTTCACATATAGTAAGACAGTTAAGCTTCTCCCACGCATCACACATTATCTTTCCAAGTTGAAAAAAATCTCTATTTTTTTCAAAATCAAGCTTTTCAAGCCTCAGAAATTCCTTATCCTTCAAATCAAAGCCAAAGGAAAAGTTTTGCTGACCTCCAGATAAAATTACTGCCATTAAAGTTTTATTTTGGCCTAATTCTTTAGCAACATCTGTTAGTTGCCGAATAACATCTAACGACAATAGGTTTGAACTTTTCCCGCTATTAAATGATACAGTAGCTACTCTACCATCAAGATATTCAATATTAACCATAACTTGATAATAACCACTATTTTAAATAAATAAATTATATTTAGTTATCTGATCCAACTAAGCTGTTTTAAATCTGCGTTTAAAAAGCAACTCAATAAAAACAAATAATCAATAGCTTTCTTATTTTGTTGGTGTATCCTTTGAAAAAAGAGGTTTTTTATGGATGTAATATTTCATGGTGTAAGGGGGTCAACACCTACTGCTGACCAAAATTTTTTAAAGTATGGCGGAAGCACAACCTGCACTGAAATACTTCATGAACAATTTCAAATTATTTTCGATGCAGGTACGGGGTTTCAAAATGTAGCTATTTTAAAAGATCGTCCTACATATTTAATTTTTTCTCATTTTCACTACGACCATATTCAAGGTTTGCCTTTCAATCATCAGATCTTCGATCCTTCTAACGAAGTCACAATTTCTTCTGGGTTAGTAAAAGCGAACGAGTTGAGAGAAGTTTTTGTAAGAGCTTTTCAACCGATGTATTTTCCAATTCCACTGGTAGACACCCTGAAAAACTTAAAATTTGTGGAATTTGATTTGATTGTAGCCGATCTCAAGGACCTATGTTCTTTAAGCACCATAAAGTTAAATCACCCAGGGGGAGCTGCTGGATATATCGTTGAAAAAGATAATAAAAAAGTATGTGTTTTTCTTGATCACGAATATGGACAGGAAGCACGTATTGATGATCATCTTATTAATATAGCTAGAGAAAGTGACCTAATTGTATGGGACGGAATGTTTTTAGATGAGGAACTTCCACCCAAAAAAGGCTGGGGGCATTCCAGTATTGAGCAAGGAATTACTTTCTCCGAAAAAACTGCCTGCAAAAACTTAGCCATAGCTCATCATGCGCCTAGTAGAAATGACGAGCAACTTAACGAGCACTCTAATAATTTATCAAGCGACAAGGTTTTCTTTGCCTATCAGGGCTTGTCCCATTCAGTGTGAAATAATTAATAAGATGAAAAAGTTAGATTATAAGTCTGGTCAATATATTTTTAAGGCAGGAGATAAAGGTAAAGAAATCTTTTTGCTTATGTCAGGAGATGTTGGAATTTTTTTACCAACGAATGATACAAAAGACCCAAATTTTAAGGTCGGCGAGAATGAAGTTTTCGGAGAAATGGGCGTTATTGAACACAAACCCAGAATGGCTAGTGCACGCTGTATGTCAGATGCCACTGTAATTGCCTTGTCTGAAAGTGAATTTGAGGCAAGAGTCGAGAAAGCAGATCCTTTTATTAGAGCCCTCTTAAGAATACTTTCTCAGACAGTAAGAAATTTGCAGGATAAAAAATGATTTTTAAAAATGCCGGGAGAATAGTTTTATTTACTATTTTTATACCGTTAATATTTGTTGGATGTCAGTCGACCATAGACCAGGTTACTATTTCTACATGTAAAGCACTAGAAACAAATATTGCGAAATGCAACCAGCTGATAGCCGATGATATTTCTGACAAAAATGCAAATATACTGTCGTCCGTCAATGAGGGTGACTTGTAAATTCCAGTTCATGAATATTATAGAGCAATTAAGTTTTAAGACGGAAGGGTATCAAATTGTAAATATCACCGAGAACATTCAGGAGTTAGTTCAACGCCATGAATTTAAAAAAGGTTTGGTGAATTTATCGATTTTGCACACAAGTGCATCTCTTACCGTTCAAGAGAATGCCTCTCAAGATGTTTTAAATGATATAAGGACTTTTTTAAGTAATCTAGTTCCAGACTCCGCAGATTATCTTCATGATGTGGAGGGACCGGATGATATGCCTGCACATCTAAAAACATTGATTACAAACACTAATTTAACGGTGTCTGTAGTTTCAAATAAATT
>CAJWHU010000207.1 GCA_913041325.1 uncultured Fidelibacterota bacterium
AACAAATGGAAGCCTAATTTTCTGTTTAGTTTGTCAAACCAATCTGTTGGTGGAAAAACTATTGGTGTGAGAACAGTTAAAATTGAAAAACTGATTGTCGGGGATGATAAGTAATCAACCGTGAGTTTAAAAGAGTCTAACATAATATATTTATCACAGGGGTCCTGAAATACCTCCATCTTTACGAATGCGCCAGAAGTGTACTGCCATGAATATCATCATTATAAATGGTACTGCTATACAGTGTATGACATAGAATCGTAACAAGGTAGCCTCGCCTACAAATCTTCCACCTATAAGAGCAAAACGAACATCTGATCCAATGTGGACAAGATTTATGTCACCAATTGCGAGAAGGCTTGCTCCAGGACCTTCATGACCAATAAATGGGTGAGCTCTAGCCATATTTGATCCAACAGTAACAGCCCAAATCGCTAGCTGATCCCATGGAAGTAAATAACCTGTAAAGGACATGAACATGGTTAATGTCATCAGTAAAACACCAACTCCCCAATTAAATTCTCTTGGCGGCTTATAGGATCCGGTCATGAAAACTCGCAACATGTGCAACCAAACAACTAAAACCATCGCGTGTGCAGCCCACCTATGTAATTCTCTCATTATTCCTAACGGAACCTGCTCTGTTAGATCAATAATATCAGTGTATGCATACTCTACAGTAGGTCGATAGTAAAACATCAGCAAAATACCTGTGATGGTAAGATTTACAAATAAGAAAAAGGACAAACCCCCCATGCACCAGGTATACCCTACCTTAACTGCATGTTTGGGCAGTCTGGCAGGATGAAGATGTAGAAATACACTTCCAAGTACTGCATGCATTCGTTGCCTTCGGGTCCTGGGTACTCCAGATCGGATAATTGATTTCCAAACTTGGGACTCTCCAAGCGTTTCTAAAAGGGATTTTTTATTTTGTTTTCCAGCCATTGTTAATATGCAAGTTTAAATAATTTTTTGTTATACTTTCAAAAAGGATTCGGGGTTTTCCCACTCACCTTTTTCCCACTTGTAGCTCTTTGTTTTATCCACCAAAATTTGCCCGTCATTTGCAAGACTTACCTTAAATCGCTCTAATGGTCTGGGGGCAGGACCTTCAAAATGAATGCCAGTCATTCTAAAACCGCTTCCATGGCAAGGGCATTTAAATTTTGATTCAACAGGAAGCCAGTTGGGAGTACAACCTAAATGTGTACAAACAGTAGACAGTGCAAAAATTGATTCATCATCTCTTACTATCCAGGCATTGTACTGTTTTTTGAACTTAATATCTACAGAATTTTTTGAAAAATCATCAGGGAAACCAATTTTAAAAGTTTGAGGAGGCTCAAATAAAACATTAGGAAATAAAAAACGGACAATCATTGTAAAAAAACCACCTGTCACACCTATATAAGCAACCCAACCTAATGAAAGCCAACTTAAAAAGCTGCGGCGAGTAGTTTCAGGTTTCTTGAAGGCAGCTTCTTTGGAAGAGCCTACTGATGCATTAGGGACAAATTTTTCTTCAGCCATTTTATATTACCTGGTCGTATGTTTTTTCTAAAATTTTTATTGCTGCATTCCGTATTTTTAGATTTTCATCTGTTTGGGATAGAGCTTTTAATTTTGATTCGAAAATGGGATCGTTAAAATTAGAGCTAGCCTCTATCGCTACCATCATAACCTGATTAATTTTATCAAAATTTAGCTCTGGAAATGTCATCAGGTATTTTCTATCAAGAAGGTTACTAAGCACAGGGATGCATGTTTCACTGCCCATTTTAGCAAGACCTATTGCTGCATCCCAACGAATATTTGGTTCGTTATCATTGAGAAGATCGGTGAGTACAGGTATTGAATTTGAATCACCAATAAATCCCAAGGACATAGTTGCAGCAAGTCTTTCATCTTGGTAATCGGAATTTTTAATTATTTTTTCAAGTTTAGATAGTGATTTATTTGATCCAACCATGCCAATTGACTGAATAGCAGCGAGTCGAGATTCCCTATTTTCGTCCTCTAATCCTTTAAGCAATTCATTTTCATAGAATACGTCTCTACTAACACCCATTGCTATGGCTAAATATGATCGGACTAGCGGATCATCATTTATTGAATATTGATACGCCGAAATCATCTGATTTTTAAAACTTATGTCTTCCGGAACTCGAGAAGGGTCATTTAAAACTTTTGATAACTCAAACGCTGATTGCCATCTTTTCGTTGCGGATCCTATCTTCACTTGATTGAGTAATTCTGCAGGGTCTTTTGTCTCATAGGTTATGAAATTAAACAATAGAAAGAAAACTCCTCCAAAAATTGCAATCATAAAAGGTATAAGAAAAAATGAGTAGTAGAGAGAATATATTCTACTTGACTCGTTTTTTTGAGTATTTGTTGTTTCGTTATCCATAAGGCCAATTAAATGGATGAGAATTTATTTAAATATGCTTTCAGTTAGCAAAACTATTTAACAAAAAGTACAAATTAATTTTTACTTTATTTTTCTTGATATTTTAATTTATTCTTAATGTTCTTTACTTGTTTAGTAAGAAAACGAATCTGTCGTTTCAACTTCATCACCTCACTAATCATAATCATGGATATTACTATGACAAGTATTGATATGTATGGTACGATATCCAATTATTTTACATCTTGATTTTCGGCTTTTTTCTTTAAGTCGTAACCAAGAAAAACAGGGAAAAGAAAAAGTACCAAACAACCCACTGCTAGTA
>CAJWHU010000208.1 GCA_913041325.1 uncultured Fidelibacterota bacterium
ATGTCATTATAAAAAACATAACATTCAGCGGCGGACAAAGTCAAATTGGAGGAGGCGTTTACATTGAAAATTCTACTCCAAAATTAATTGGAATTATAATCGAAAAAAATTCTGCTGAAATAGGCGGAGGATTATACATAAACCAATCAAACATTGAAGTGATAGACACAAAAATATTCGATAATGGATCAAATTTTGGTGGTGGAATATATGCAACAGGCTCCATTGTAAAGTTAAATAATGTTTCTATTGATAGTAATCTGGCTTATTGGGGTGCAGGTATATACTCTGAAGATTCT
The DNA here is from genome assembly GCA_913041325.1 of uncultured Fidelibacterota bacterium. Next base: position 300 of record CAJWHU010000208.1, read on the forward strand.
AATTTTGATATTACAGGTTCAGAACTTTTAACCAATCAGGCTCTGATAGAAGGAGGTGCCATTTACCAAAATGGAAATAGTATCGTACTATCTAAAACAGCCGTAACAAGGAACGTAGGATTAGATTTTGGTGGCGCTTTAGTATCTTACAATGGTTTACTAGACATTCAGGGCAGTACAGTAGCAGGAAATACAGCAAATTATGGTTCTGCACTAAATGTTAGAGAATCTGCAATTATAATCAAAAACTCAATTTTTTGGGCAAACGGTGAAAATAGTTTTTATTCTGGTTTGGGAAACGAGCCAAGTATGATGACAGTTGAATATTCTAATTTTTATGGTGGAGAAGAATATCTAAGCTTATCATCAAATACCATACTTAATTGGGGTTTTGGAAATTTTAATTCTGATCCGATGTTCTGCGCTCCTGATGAGGGTGATTTTACTCTCCAAGAAAACTCTTTTTGTTTAAATGCTAGCGACAGTTCAGGTCTTATTGGGGCCTATGAACAAACTTGTATTGAACAATTAAACATACACAAATCTGATTTACCACAAAATTTCAGTTTGTTTCAAAATTATCCAAATCCTTTCAATCCTATTACTATGATAACGTTTAGAGTTGATAAACCTCAAAAACTTAATTTATCAATATATAGTATAAATGGCGCAATAATTAAAGAGCTTATCAATGATTACATTCCGGCAGGTCCTCATAACATAGTTTGGAATGGCTTAGATCAAAATGGTACTATGGTTCCATCCGGGTTGTATATTTACAAGATAAGCTCATCTCAAAAATCTATACAAAAAAAGATGGTTTTAACTAAATAGCTTTATTTCTCAATACTTTTCTTAGAAAAAGAAACTTTCCTCCAACTTTAAGTCGAGTTTATTGTTATATTTCAGCTAATCGTCATGAAAATGTTTAGTATTAGAAATATAATTTTTTGGTTTTCCTTGATTAGCGGAATATTATTTTCAGCTGATTTAGAAGATTTTGCCAAAGACTGGGTGGGCTATGAGTCTTTATCCAGTCCATCATCAAATTATCAAGGTAGGCAGATATTTTTAGATGTTAGGAATAATGCAGATGGAATGGAAAGTTTGGTCTATGCCTCCAATTCAGAATTTATATATAACGGCTATCTTGACTGGGCAGGTCACTTTTTAACGTATAATAAAGATTTGAATTACATATCATTTGGAAGGCGTTTTTACACCCCTCTTGGTATAATAGGCACGCAACAGCTAGAGTATAAAATTTTGGAGTTTGATGAAAATCGTCTTACTCTAGAGCATACATCTGCTGATAGCTTAACCACTCACACAATGATTATTAGCGCCATAGCGCTATCTCTAGTTAATGATTATATGCCACAGTCTGTAAGTATTAAGGCTAATTACCCTAATCCGTTTAATCCAAGCACAACGATACCCGTAAAAGTATCACAAAGCGATTACATGCAGATAAATATCTTTGACTCAAATGGGAAGCTGGTTAAAAAATTATTCAATGGTGAACTATCAATTGGGCAATATAGTTTTAGGTGGAATGGATTAAATGAGCACAATATATTGGTCGGCTCAGGTATTTATTTTTGTAAAATAATTAAAAACAATAATATTCTATCATCACAAAAAATGGTTTTACTTAAATAGCGCTCTAATATCATAATTGACTAGTACTATGCAGCTATTTGTGAAAAAAACATTTTATTTGATTGTTCTTTTATCCCAAGCTACTGCTACTTGGCTAGAAAACATCCCACAAAAAATTACTCAATCAAACGGTCAAATAATTGAAATTTATGCTAGTGGAGATCAGTACTCTCATCGACTTCATGATGAAAATGATTACACAATTGTATTAAATCCTGATGATGGTGATTTCTATTATGCTACTAAAAGAGGTGAAGAAATCATTCCATCAGAGTTTAAAGCTGGATCAGTAGAGCCTAGCATGACAAGTTTGATTCCCGGCATTAAACTCAGTCAAGAACAATACTTAGAAAAAAAAGAATACTATGAACGTTATATGTCGCACAGAAATGGAAGGGATGCTCCCACCTCGGGAACCATTGCACAGTTAAACGTATTTATTAGGTTCGCTGACGATGGTAATTTTCCAAACTTAAGATCGTTTTATGACATTCCGTTTAACTCAGCAACAGAGGCGTCAATACGAGATTATTTTTATGAGGTATCTTATGGTACTTTAACAGTAGATACTTATCATTTTCCGCCAAGTATACTTGGAACAAACACATCGTACACAGATAGCAGAAATAGGGGGTATTACAGCCCATATTCAGCCACAAACACTGAAGGGTATCAAACAGATGAAGAAAGAACCTTAAGGGAACATACTCTTCTTCGTGATGCTGTTATTGCTATCCAAAATTCAGTTCCTGAAGATTTAAATA
>CAJWHU010000209.1 GCA_913041325.1 uncultured Fidelibacterota bacterium
GTAGTGATATGGTGACGACAAATAAAGCCATTTACGACAGCTCTGGTAACATAAATTTAGAAGCCGCAATAGGAAGCGGACTTTTCTCATTTATTATATTATCGGTTAGCATGGGTTTCTTAGCACTATTAACACCATGCGTATTTCCCATGATACCGATCACCATTTCTTTTTTCACTCATAAAGGAGAAAAAAACGAGGGCAGTCCTCTTAAAAATGCTTTTATATATACGTTTGGAATTATCGCAACATTTTCCATTATTGGATTGTTATTGGCATTAACCTTAGGTGCTTCAGGTGCTAATCAATTAGCCTCTAATCCTTGGGTAAATCTTTTTCTGGCATCTTTATTTGTTTATTTTTCACTATCACTCTTTGGAATGTATGATATTCAATTACCTCAGTGGCTTACAAATTTATCCCTCAAACAAGAAGGAAGAGGTGGGACATTAGGTACAATATTTATGGCTGTAACGTTCACATTGACTAGTTTTACCTGCACCGTACAATTTGTTGGGCTTCTTTTGGTAGCTGCCTCTAACGGACAATGGTTTTGGCCAATGTTGGGAATGGTAATCTTTAGTACTGCTTTTGCATCTCCATTCTTTTTCCTTGCTTTGTTTCCTCAATATTTATCTAAAATGCCCAAATCTGGAAGTTGGTTAAATTCAGTTAAAGTTGTTCTTGGTTTCATGGAAATGGCTGCAGCTTTTAAATTTATCAGCAATAGCGACTTGGTATGGAATTGGGGATTTTTTACTCAAAATGTTGTCTTGGCTTCGTGGGCTATACTAATGTTGCTATGTGGTTTATATTTGCTGGGAAAAATCCAACTTCCCCATGATAGCGAATTAAAGTTTATCTCAGTTCCCAGGTTGATGCTTAGCATGATCTTTTTAACATTTGGATTGTACCTTACTTCAGGTATGTTCGGCAACAGAATTAGCGGCTTGATATACTCCTACCTTCCTCCCAAAGTCGATAGTGAGGTATCTTCTAGCTCATCAACAATGAATGATTCTGAGCTTTCTTGGTTAAAAAATCTTGATGATGCTTTTGTAGAGTCCAGGGCTACTGGCAAAGCAATTTTTGTTGATTTTACTGGATATACATGCACTAACTGCAGATGGATGGAAGCTAATATTTTTGTTCAAAAGGACGTGAAAGAAAGATTTTCTGAAATGGTTCTAGTTCAATTATATACTGATGGAGGACCAAATCATCGGGAAAATCAACAGTATGAAATTGAAAGATTTGGTACGGCGGCATTGCCTTTTTATGTAATTTTAAGTCCAGATGATCAAGTTCTAGGCACATTTCCAGGAATGTCAAGAAATGTGGACGACTTTTTAGATTTTTTGGATAATGGACTAGCAGGTTAAATATGAAAAAAATAAACATAATTTTTGTCTTAATGTTTTCAGTCTCCATTGGTTGTGAAAAAAGCAAAAAAATAGAACTAGAAACCAATACCTCTAGCATTGAATCTAGAAGTCAGGAGAGAAATGACCCCCAAAGACCAGAATATGCAATAAAAGCACCTGACTTTACGCTTATGACAGTAAACGGTGAAAAGTTTCGTTTAAAGGATATGAAAGGAAAAGTTCTATTATTGAATTTTTGGGGAACTTGGTGTGGGCCATGCCGAAGAGAAATACCAGATTTTGTCAAACTTCAATCCAAATATAAAAAAAATGGATTAGAAATTGTTGGTATAACATTAACATCTGGCTCTCCAGATAATATCAAATCCTTCATGGACGATTGGGATATTAATTATACAATTTTAACAGACATTGAAGAAAATGAGACGCAAGTTGTTACTTATAATTTTGGTAAAGCGATCGGGCAATCCATAACAGGTATACCAACTACCCTTATCATTGACAGGGATGGTTACATCGTCAAAGGGTATATTGGGCCAAGGACTGAAGACATTTTCTATCAAGATTTGAAACCGTATTTGTAACTATCACTGTAAAATGAAATGGAACCAATGATTGTTTCTTTCATTTAACTCAAAAAAACTTTAGGATTTTAAATGAAAAAAATATTTTTAATTATATTTCTTTTTGCAACATTATCTGCACAAAACTCAATCTTAAAACAGTTCAGCGATCAATTTGCTGAAATTGCTGAAAATGCAAACCCTGCTGTTGTAACAATTCTTACTGAAAAAACCGTTGATATGAGTCGCTTCCAAAGGGGCGCTCCTCAGGAAGATCTCTTTAGATATTTTTTTAATCAGCCCCGTCAAAGAGAATTTAGATCTACTGCATTAGGCTCTGGCGTCATCATAGATTCCAAAAAAGGTTATGTCATTACTAATAATCATGTGGTAGATGATGTTGATGAAATAAATATCAGATTAATGGATAATAGAGAATTTGAAGCTGAAATAATAGGCAGAGACCCAAAGTCAGACCTTGCTGTACTGAAAATTGAACCTGATAACTTGGTTCAAATACGATTTGGAGATTCAGATGAATTAAGAGTAGGAGAGCTTGTAATAGCAGTTGGAAGTCCTTTTTCTGCAAATTTAAGCCATACGGTAACTGCGGGCATAGTTTCAGCTAAGGGTAGAGGCAATATAATCCAAGGTGATATGTATGAAGATTTTATCCAAACAGATGCAGCGATAAACCCTGGAAACAGTGGAGGAGCACTTCTAAATTCATCTGGTTCATTGATTGGTATTAACACTGCTATTTATACAAATAGTTT
>CAJWHU010000210.1 GCA_913041325.1 uncultured Fidelibacterota bacterium
GGTGGATTTCGTTGGTTGATTGATCATGGAGTATGGTTTACCGACGCACATCATGAACATAGCTATACCGCTACTGGTCCAGGTCATACCGCAATATCATTTGGGCAACACCCCGGTAAGGTAGGAGTTATCGGTAATAGTTACTATGATCGAAATCTTAAAAAAAGGGTTAACTGTGTTGAGGATCCTGAAGCCAAAGTTGTCGGGTCAGATTTTGGGGATGCAAGGTCTTTTTCAAGATACAACGCAACCGGGATTGGTGATTGGCTAAAACAAAAACACCCTCGGGGTAAGGTCATTTCAATTGGTGGTAAAGATCGTACAGCCTGCATCTTGGGCGGAAAAAACCCGGATCTTGCCCTTTATTACAATAGAGCAGGTTCTTTTATAACCTCAGATTATTACACGGATACTTTACCTGCTTGGGTACACGATTACAATAAACGATTACAGTCTACCGCTTACAGTGATTCTATATGGAGAAAGTCTTTAGATGAGGAGCTATACAACGAATATGCTAGAAATGATTTTTATTATGGGGAGGAAGATAATTTTTTGAACGAGACTTATTCCCCAGTTTTTCCTATTGGAATTGATAGCACATTCGATGCATTTAGTCAGCTAATGGGTAGACCATGGTTTGAGAGAGAGGTACTTGATCTAGCAAAAATGGCAGTCAAAAATGATAGTTTAGGGATCGATTCTGAGGTTGATCTTTTAGCTATTGGTTTTTCAGCTATGGATTGGATGTTGCATGACTATGGACCATTTTCACAGGAGGCTATGGATGCATGCATAAAATTAGACCAATATTTAGGAGATTTTTTTGACTTTCTCGAGAAAAACGTCGGGTTAGATAATATACTTTTTGTTTTAACGGCGGACCATGGAGGCTTACCATTGCCAGAATATGTTGTTGAACAAGGTGGAAGCGGAGGAAGAATTAATAGAGCACACATGAAAGAGGCATTGACCTGGATTGATGAAGAATGCGATGAAGTATTTGGTGAAAATGTATATCACAGAGAGGGAGCTAACTTTTTTATAGATATTGCTGAATTAAAGAAAAAAAACATAAATCATAGAGAAATTTATGAGATTACGGAGAAATATCTTAAAGATGTTGATGGAATAAATAGTGTAATAATCAAGGAAGATGTCCTGAAGAGTGAAGAGAATGATGACCTAACAATACGGCTAAAAAATATGATACACCCAATAATGTCTCCCGAAATATCACCGCTGGTCGCTCCAGGGTATCTTTACAGAAGCCCATTTGGTACATCTCATGGATCACCATATGACTATGATACTCATGTTCCTCTTATCTTTGCACGATCTCAAATAAATGGTCGGAAGGACATGTCCAGAAAAGCAACAGTTGATATAGCGCCCACCATAGCTAGTTACTTAAAAATACCAATTCCTGAAAGTTGCGATGGAAGTGTAATAAAATTTTAGTATGCTAGTAATTGAAAACTTAAAAAAGTCATACGATGGAGTTGAGGCCGTAAAGGACATATCTTTTAGTGTGGGAGAGGGGGATATTTACGGATTTCTTGGGCCAAATGGTGCAGGTAAAACTACAACAATAAGAATGATTATGGGTATTATCAGGCAAGATGAAGGTTTAATTGCATTAAATGGTAATGATATTAGTTCGCACAATCGTCATAATTTAGGTTATCTACCTGAAGACAGGGGTCTGTATCAAAAACAAAGAATCGCTGAGATATTATATTATTTTTGCTCATTGCGCGGTATAAATAAAACTGATGCAAAAGAAAAAATATCATTCTGGTTGAGTCGTTTCGGTTTAGAAAATCAAAAGAGCAGAAAGGTTGAGGAGCTGTCCAAAGGAAATCAGCAAAAAGTCCAATTTATATTGTCATTAATACATGATCCTGATTTCGTAATACTTGATGAGCCATTTACCGGCCTAGACCCATTAAATCAGTTATTGCTAAAAGAAGTGATCCAAGAAAAACAAAACGAAGGGAAAACTATAATCTTTTCTACCCACCAAATGGAACAGGTTGAACGCTTATGTAATAATATATGCCTTATAAATGATGGAAACATAATTGTGGAGGGTTCGCTAAATGAAATAAGAAAAATGCACTCGAACGAGGCAGTTGAAGTATATTTTTCAGGGAACTTGATCTCGGACGAAGCATCAAAATTTTTAAATGATGTAGAGATCGTCGGGAATACTCTATCAGGGGTCTTGTATAATGACCCAAGAGAATTTATATCTTGGATTAATGCAAAAGTAGATGTGACATCATTTCATCTAAAAGTTCCAAGCCTAGAGCAAATATTCCTGGAAGAAGTGGGAAAAAAAAATTGAGCCAGACCCTAAAAATTATAAGTTGGGAATTTATTAATCGTGTGAGAACTAAATTATTCCTAATTACCACATTTATATTACCGTTCTTAATGGGCGGACTCATGTTTCTTCCTTCACTCCTAATGGACCTAGAGCCTGAGAATGAAACCATTATTGGTCTTGTTTACGATGATGATATGGACTTACTGATGAAAAGATTCAAAGAAAGATGCGATGCAAACTTTTTGACACAAGATGGATTATCTCAGTTCAGATTTATAAATCTAAATTCTTCAGAGGCAGCATCAGACAGCCTATTAAAAAAAGGCATTGATGGTTTTATGATGGTCCCAAATAGTGTAGTTGATTCCGGTAAGGTTAGTTATTA
>CAJWHU010000211.1 GCA_913041325.1 uncultured Fidelibacterota bacterium
CCCTGATTTTATTAAATCTTTGGATCTGTCTGTTAAGGTAATGTATCCATTTTTGTCTATAAAACCTATATCTCCAGTTCTAAACCAGCCTTCTTCATCAACTGCTTTGCTGGGGTTTTTTAAATATGAATTAATAACTGTTGGTCCTTTGATATAAATTTCTCCAATTGCGTTTGAATCTTGAGGTAAATCATTACCATCCTCATCCACGATTTTAAATTGAGTAGTCCAAACAGGCCTACCTGTTTTTTGTTTGGAAAGTTTTTGATTTTTATTTGTTGCGGTATTAATTAAACCTACAGGACTTGTTTCTGTCATTCCCCAAGCTTGTACACATTTTATATCATGCTTATCAGCAAACACGGATATCATCCAATCAGGTACTTTTGCTCCCCCTGCAAAGATTCTCTTCAATGATTTTATGTTAGCATTATTTTCCTCTAAGTAGGAAAGCAATTCCTCCCAAATGGTGGGTATTCCTATTGCAACCGTTACTTTTTCTTCGTTGATAAGTCGGGTAAGATTTGATGCGTTTACGTTTGGTCCAGGAAGCACTAATTTACTACCAACCATAGCTGAGGCATAGGTAGCTCCCCAAGCATTCACATGAAACATCGGGGTAACAGGCATTAAAGTATCGGTAGCACTAAATCCGAAATAATCTGGCAAACTAATCATATTAGCATGTACTACAATAGATTTATGTGAATATAAAACCCCCTTTGGATTACCTGTTGTTCCTGATGTATAGCAAAGAACAGCTGCGTTATTTTCATCAAATTCAGGCCAAACGAATGTTGGAAATGAGCCTGTGTAAAGATCTTCCAAAAACTTAAAACCATTCATCTTTGCTGCAACTTCATTCTTCTTTGGTCCAATGATATACATATGGTCTACACTGGGGATTAAATGTTTGTGACCTATCAGAAAAGGCAAATATGCTGTATCAACAAATAAAATTTTATCCTTAGCATCATTAATAATAAAGACTATTTCATCAGGGAAAAGTCTTGGATTAATGGTATGAGCCACTGCGCCACACCCAGAAATTGCGTATAGAAGTTCTAGATGGTTTATAGTGTTAGGACTTATTGTGCCTAAAATGTCTCCTTCCATTACCCCCAGAGATTTTAAGGCACTAGCGAGGTGTCTGCTTCTATTGCCAACTTTACCCCAGGTTGATCTAGTTTTCTTGCCTCGCTCGTCAATACTAACTACTTGTGTATCCATGTGATACGTTTCCGCATGGCTAATAAATAAGTTTGTTGTGAGACCCATTGGACTCATTCTACCCTGAAGAGGCATTTCTATCCTATTATAATTTTGTTAATGATTGCTCCTATAGATTCAATTTCACATTTAACTAAATCACCAGGTTCTAGAAAAACATTCCCTTTTCTTTCTTTGTCAGCTTTGCCCGAGGCTCCTCTAGGACTAAATCCGGAACCGGGAGGAGTTCCCGTGGTAATAATGTCGCCTGGTTTAAGGGTCATTGCGCTTGATAAATATTCAATTTGTTCAAAGCAGTTCCATATCATATCTCCTGTATCGCTTGATTGACGCAATTCATTATTTACATAACAATTGATTTTCAAATTGTGGGGATCTGCGATTTCTTCTGAGGTAACAATCCAAGGCCCTATAGGACCATGAGTATCATGCGATTTGCCTATCATTAATTCAACTCTATCCGGCATATTATGAAGCTGCCAATCACGCATGCTGATATCATTACATATCATGTAACCAAATATATAATCTGATGCTTCTTTGGCGCTTACCTGATAACAAGTTTTACCAATTACTAATGCCAGCTCAACCTCATAATCTAGCATCATTGTTGATTCTGGTTTAATAATGTCGCCATTGGGATCATTGATGCAACTTACTTGTTTTGTGAACCACATTTGATTTCTTGGAGGAGTTATCCCAGCATCAATTGATTCAGCTCTGTGCTTTTTATAATTCATCCCAATAGCCAAAAATTTTTCAGGATAAGGAATAGGTGCCAATAATATATTTTGATCTAAGGGAAAGGCACCTATTTTTAAAGCGATATGTTCAATAATTAATTCTTCTAAAGTATCCCAATTTTCAATAAGACTTTTTACATTTTCCTCAATATTGTTCACAGCACAAAATTCATGCAGAGGAATGATATAATCATTTTCAAGGATTCCAACACCCTCCACATCTTCAATTCGATATCTTAAAACTTTCAAACTATAGTCTTCTTTTTAATTAAAAATAAAGATAAAATAAGTTAATTGTTAGGGTATGTATCGATTATTTTTCCAAAATTTTTAAAATAAATATCTTATAAAATGCATAAAAAAGTTTTTATAACCCTTTTTTTCCATTTAATATGGTGTCAGGATAATCCAAATCCATTAAGGTTTATGAAAAAACCACTTTTTGGAGACCAAGTTTCTATTGAATTATTTGCCCTTTGGGATAAAAAAAACTCACAATTAGAAAATCCAGTAGTCTTTGTAGGTAGCTCCAGCATTAGAAAATGGTATACAGCCGATTATTTTCCAGATGTTCCTGTTGTTAACAGGGGATTTGGAGGGAGCCATATTTCTGACGTTATTTTTTTTATTAATGAAACTGTTCTAAAGTTTAATCCCAAGGTCATTGTATTCTATGCAGGCGATAATGACATAAATTT
>CAJWHU010000212.1 GCA_913041325.1 uncultured Fidelibacterota bacterium
GTGGCAAAGATATGACCTATCTTGCATCTATGGCAAAGTTTAAATGCGGAAAGCTAATAAGAGAAGTTTCTGATTCTTGTCTTCAATATTGGGGAGGTATGGGCTTTACGTGGGAAAATCCCTTATCAAAGGTATATAGGGATGGTCGTTTAATGTCAATAGGCGGTGGGACCGATGAGATAATGCTTAGTATTATATGTAAGCACCTAGGAATGACAAAAAAGTAATAATGCCAGAGACTAATTGTATCTAAAATTCTCTATAAAAATTGAAAAGAAATTTTAAAGCATTTACTGCTTACCAAAATAAAAACGGGGATTTTAAGAGTAAAATTATCATAAAAGATATTACTGACTTACCAGACGGCGATCTTTTAATTAAAGTTAAATATTCATCATTGAATTATAAGGATGCCCTTTCTGCTTCAGGATCTAGAGGTATAACAAAATATTATCCTCACACGCCAGGGATTGATGCAGCAGGAGTTATTGTAAGATCAAATGACCGTAATTTTAGAATAAATGATAGAGTGATTGTAACAGGTTTTGATTTAGGAATGAACACAAGTGGCGGTTTTGCTGAGTATATTCAAGTCCCAAGCTCATGGGCAGTTCAATGTCCTAATTCTCTATCTACAAAAGAGGCTATGATACTTGGAACCGCAGGCCTAACCGCTGGATTATGTGTAAACGAGATAGAAGCCAATGCTAAAATCAAACAATTAAATGTAGTAGTAAGTGGTTCGACAGGAGGAGTCGGAAGCATAGCAATCATGCTATTATCTAATTTAGGAGCAAAAGTAACTTCAATCACTGGCAAAAAAAATAAAGATGAATATCTTTGGAATTTAGGTAGCTCAGAAATTATTGACAGAAATCACTTTATTAAATCAACTCGGTTACCCTTGAATAGGGGAAATTTTGATGCTGCTATTGATGTTGTTGGTGGGAAAATTTTATCATCTATTATAGCTAGTATGAAATATAACGGCCTTATAACCGTTTGTGGTAATGTAGCAGACCCAAATTTCGTAACAACAGTATTTCCTTTTATATTAAGGAGTAATCGCTTGATCGGAATTGACTCAGCATCACATCCTATTGCGATTAGAGAGAAAATTTGGAACAAATTTGCCTCTTCATGGAAAATTGAAAATTTAAACTATATAGCCAAAGTAATAAACTTAAACGGTTTGAGTGACGAAATAAGAAAAATATTGTGTGGAAAACAGATTGGGAGAATTATAGTCAAACTATAGTATCTTATATGTTTGATTTCTTTAATTCATTTGATATGAATCTTATGATATGGATTCACCAAAACCTTTCAAATACTATTTTTGATAAGCTAATGCCATTTATTACAAATAAAAAAAATTGGATAGTTCCTATAACATCTCTAATAATTATTTTGTGTTTTTTTTCTGGAAAAAAAGGAAAATTTGCTCTTCTAATATTAATTATTTCATTATCAGTAACTGATGCTATATGTGCCCAAATACTTAAACCATTTTTTGAGAGATTGAGACCATCACACCTTCATCTAGAACAACTTAATCTTTTAGTTTCAAAAGGGGGAAAATGGAGCATGCCTTCAAACCATGCAGCAAATATGTTTTCTCTGGCAGTTATTTTATCGCATTTTTATTCAAAGTATAGAGGATTTTTATTTTCTTTTGCGTTTATTATCTCGTTCTCAAGAGTTTATGTAGGAGTGCATTTCCCAGGTGATATTATAGTTGGAGCACTTATGGGATATGCTATTTCACTATCATGTTTAAGTTTATGGGGAAACTTAAAACTATATGAAATTAGAAAAGGTAAAGAGTGGGTAAACTTTTAATAATGGGAATAGCGACAGATATTTTAGTTAGGAAGTGTATCTTTTGGAGGTTTCACTCCAAATGAGGAAAACCCTTCCTCGCGTTTAGGAATATTAATAGAGCCATGTTTTGATTCGAACTTTTTTATATTTTCGTTAAGAGCACCTAAAAAAGCTTTTGCATGTTGAGGAGCCATAATAATTCTAGAATGCACTTTGGCCTTAGGAACTCCTGGCAGAATACGTGTGAAATCCATCACGAACTCTGCTGGAGAATGAGTAACGACAACAAAATTTGCATACTCTCCTGAACTAATCTTCTCATCTAGTTCTATATTAATTTGTTGGACTCTTTTTTCATTATCTTTCATAATTACTTAGGCTCCTTTTTTAGATGAAAAGTCTCTTTCATTAAACTCCTCCCAATCATCATTTATCCCTTCAAATTGTGTGTAGTCCTTTATACCTTCATTTTCTTCAATATTTTTTGGATGAAGTTCGTTTTCATAAATATTAAATAAATCTTTCTTTTTTTCAAATTCTGCTGGATCTACCTCTTCTTCTTTTGTCTGATCAAGGTCTTCAACATCATCGCTATATACTTCCTGGTCAAAGAAATCAAGGTTCTCTACTATTCCATTTGCCATTAGAAATTCTAAAAAATCAAGATACCTTCTATCCTTGAGATCTGTGCTACAGTGGGGACACTTTAATGAATATTTTAAATCGACCTCATCGATTGTATTTTCACAAGCTGGACATATTATGCCTTCAAGCATTTGTTTTTCCTTCTAAAAT
>CAJWHU010000213.1 GCA_913041325.1 uncultured Fidelibacterota bacterium
AACTAGGTAGGACAAGCGGGAAATTGATGGGGCCTTTTAAACACCCTAAGAAAGGTGCCCTATCACTTGGAGCAAGTCACTACGATCCAACTGCATTCGGTGGCACCACTAATCTTCTTATTAATGATAATACTAATGAAGTGGTAAAAGAATACCTTAGTCTTAGTGGCACAATGACCAACTGCGCTGGAGGCCCAAGTCCATGGAATACTTGGTTAACTTGCGAAGAGAATACTAGTGTTAACAGAAAAGAAAGTATATCTCACGGATATGTCTTTGAGGTTGATCCTAAAAAGGATTACCTACAGGAACCAGTTCCTCTAAAAAATATGGGTAGGTTTAGCCATGAGGCTGTTGCTTTTGACAGGTATGGTTATGCATATTTAACTGAAGACAGAAGTGATGGATTATTATATAAATATATTCCAAATCAAAAAAACTCCCTTCTTGATGGTAATTTATACGCGCTTAAAATAAAGCATCAAGATTCACGTAATTGGAAAAAAGATAATATTTCAGAGGGTGAAGAATTCAGTGTGGAGTGGGTAAAACTTGAAGACCCAGACCCCGTAGATGATACGCTACGGAAAGTTGGGTATGAAAAAGGTGCAACAATATTTGCTAGAGGCGAAGGCATAACTTCCGATGGAAATTCAGTTTATTTTACCTGCACTAGTGGTGGGAAGTATCGAAGAGGGCAAATTTGGAAGCTAACTCCAGTTTCAAAATCAAAGGCAAAACTAGAACTATGGTTTGAGATGTCCGCAAAAGACATGATAAATATGCCTGATAACTTAACAGTTGCACCTTGGGGTGATCTTATAGTTTGTGAGGACAACCCAGACATTGACCGCTTATGGGGCATTAAGCCTGATGGCTCTGTTTATTTAATTGCGGAAAACAGCTATACAGGCGCTGAACTTGCTGGTGTATGTTTTAATCAAAAAAATGACACTATGTATCTTAACATTCAACAAAATGGTCAAACTATTGCGATTAAAGGCGATTGGAAACGCGTTAGATCTTAAATAGTCAAAACTTGTTTTAGATTTAAATCTCTATACCGCACGATTATAATTAATAAACTTTTTTTATCCCAATCATACAAAGGTTTTATGTTACTCAAAAACCTTAGGCTAATTTACTCTTGATAGTCTTGTAGTTCTCTGGCTGATGGATCTACAGCACTTGACCACTTAGGCATCCAAAAATGAGGAATCAATTTTTCACTTTCAGGAAAAAAAGATTCATATACTTTTCTATAATAGTAACTTTCCTTCAAAAGAGGAGTGCAGTGGCTAATTGAATCTTTAGCTTTAAAAAATTCTTCATCAGATATTTTACTATCAACATGGTTTTGAATAATTTTATGCCAAGATTTTTTTTGAGAGCTTACACCATCGGAGAAGGCTACTTTTCTTCGCCATAGTACATCATCTGGTAAATATGTACCATTATCAAATGCTTTTCTTAGTATATGTTTTTCAATTCTATCTTTCGAGTTGAATACCTTTAATTCGGAAGGAATTGAAAGATAATACTTTACAAAAGTTTTATCTAAGAAGGGAGTGCGAGCCTCTAAACCGTTAGAACTTATACTTCTATCGGACCTTAATACATCAAAATAGTAAAGCTCATCTACTAATCTTTCACTCTCCAACTGTAATTCTTTTGAGCTAGGAGCATTTCGCAAATAAAGATAACCACAGCAGACTTCATCACTCCCATCACCATTAAAAATGACCTTGCAGTCTGTATTTTCTCTGATGTATTTAGAAACAAGGTAATTCCCAACGCTCGCTCTAACAGTTGTTGTATCATATGACTCTATATTATAAATAACAACCTCAATTGCATCCAAAAAGTCCCTCTCTGTTATTTGGATACTGTGATGTTTTGAATTAATAAAATCTGCAACAGTCTTTGCGTATTCCAAATCAACACCTCCTTCAATGCCAACAGAAAAAGTATTTAACATATCACCATTATAGTTTTTTGCTACGATGCTCGATATCAAACTAGAGTCAAGGCCGCCAGAAAGTAGGCAACCAATCTCTCTTTCAGACATAAGTCTTTTTATCACAGCATCTGTTAGAAGACTTTTTATATTTTGCAAAATATCAATATGGCTATCATTGTTTTTAACATCAGGCTTGCAATAAAAATATTTATTAAATTTTTTATTATCTTTGGATGACCACCAAGATCCAGGAGGAAATGGCATTGTATTCTTAGCTATTTCAATTAAAGATTTAGCTTCTGATGATATAAAAACTTCATTGCCATCTGTACTAATAAACCCTGGTCTAACTCCTACAGGATCTCTACCAGCGTAAAGGATATCATTAATTTCATCATATAGCACAAACATAAAAACACCATCTAGAGCTTTCACCGTGCTCTCTATACCAATTTCTTTAAATAGATGAAGTATTATTTCGCTGTCTGAACCAGTAGTCAGCTTAAATCCATAATTATGAGCAAGTTTTTTGTAATTATATATTTCCCCATTACATATCAATGTTAAAGAATTATCTTTTGGATGTTTCATTGGCTGATTACCAGAATCACTAATACCCATTATGGCAAGCCTATGAA
>CAJWHU010000214.1 GCA_913041325.1 uncultured Fidelibacterota bacterium
CGCTCTGTATCTCTATCTTCTCCATGCTTTTCTAGAAGAGGAATACCCGCCACTACACCAGTTAGAAAAGTTAGTTCAACCCAACCCCAAATGAATAAGCTAGCCATGAAGGTACAGAAAATATCAGAGTAGCTCATACCATTCAAACAATGATAGTAAAAGTACCAAGCACAAAAAAATAATGGCAAGGTGACTATAACTACTGTTAAACGACTTTTACTATCCCCCAAATCAAGTCGCTTAGCCGTATATAATATTATACCAGTTAAAAACCACCACAAAAACAAGACAAAGAATATACTAAAAATTGAACTCATGAACTTCTAATTTCCTTCAATAACTTGGCTGCAATCTAACACTTTGTGGTACAACATTTTTCTTTGCGGGTATCGCATATAATCTCACAAATGCTATACCTAAGTTTAATGCTGCTATGGGCTGCTTTAGCACTCTAAATAGGCTTTTGGATTGCTTTATTCTTCCATAGGCTAACATTGCCTTTCTTACCCTTTTTAATCCAATCATCCACTTAGGGTTATCGTGATCTATCTCTATAGGGAATACCTGTCTTGAAATTTCAGTAGTCATTCTTAAAACTTGATCATCATACCAATCAATGTCTACTCCCAAGGCTTTGTGGAATTCAGGTCTAGCATGATCTCTAACATACATTGTTGCATAAACGGCTACTAAAAAGAATTTTATCCAGTAAACATTTAACCCTGATGTCAGTTTGGGATCGGTCCGCATTAACAATGCGAAAGCTTCTCCATGTCTAAATTCGTCATTACACCATTTTTCGAACCATTTAAATATAGGATGAAAGCGAGCACTTGGGTTCTTTTCCAAATGACGAAATATCGTTATATATCGAGCATATCCTATCTTTTCAGAGAGGTAAGTCGCGTAGTAAATAAATTTTGGAGCAAAGTATGTATATTTCTTTTTTCTTGTTAGGAAGCCTAAGTTCACTGCAATATTTGCTTCTCGTAAAGCATCGTTTATGAAGCCAGCATGCCTCGCCTCGTCTCTAGCCATCATAGCGAATAATTCACAAATATCTTCGTTACTTCCTTGTCTCTTCATCTCTTTGTAAAGTACACATCCAGAAAACTCGGACGTAAGAGAGCTCACCAAAAAATCTATAAACTCCTTCCTTAATCCTGGCTCTAAGTCCTCAAAATCAAAATCGTCCCATGCAGACGTTTTCTGAAAGTGTTTTTTGTTGGGATCTGATCGCATTTCCTTTATTAAGGGATCCCATTCATTTCTAATTGATGAGACATCCACTTTATCCAATTCTTTATAGTTTGTTGTGTAAAACCTTGGACTAATAAGCGTTTCTTCCATCGCCATATCGGTTGTATTATCATCAAGGATAGCACTCATAGTGAAACCTCCTCGGAAAAAGAAAACTCGCAGATTTCCATAAATTCTAATTTGCCGATAATTTTAGTCCAAAGCCTTTCCAACGGAGTAGCTCTCAGGATTGTAGCCTCTCTATCTTCTGAAATTACCTCACCGTAAGGTGCTTTTACAGGATCGCCATGAACGATCACCTCATCACCTGGATAAACGATAGTACCATTATTAAATCTCACGTGAGCATGTAGAGACTCAAAAGTATGAGAAACTTCAATTGTGCACGGAGCACGATCTCTTCTTTTAATAAAAAAACTCATTTTTCCCCCCTCTTAAAAATTGATAAAAATAGCTTACTATTTTTGCTTCCAAAACTCGTCACATTCAAATTCCAGTCAGCTTGAACATCCTCCAAAGATACCCTTCCAGAAGAAAGCTTACTTATTTTCACAGGATAAGAATCTGACAGCTCTATCCCCATTTTTTTTCTATTATACTCCAAACCAGTCATAATAACCGACAAAAAACCGCTTTTCCCATCTCTGGAATTAAAAATTTCTTCATTTTCTAAATTAGAAAGCGTAACTGATCCATCGCTCAACTTGGTCAAATTCAAAACCCTTGCTCCCAACACTTTGGAGGACTCCAGTTCTACCAGTTTTGCCCCCGTTGAATCAGAAGTTGAGAATACAAATAATAATGACAGTAAGACCATGCCTGCAATACTATATAGAAATCCTTTTGGAACTAATTCTTTTTGATTATCTTGCATTTTCCCCCTTTAAATCTGTTGTTCTATTTCAGACCCATAGTTTACATTTTGTTTGCGCTCTTGAAAACTGATATTGCCAGTCATAGCTGTCTTTCTCAAAATTGTGGCAACATCATCCACTGACCCAACACAGGAAAACGCCGGTTGCGTTTTTTTAAATTTCCATGGCCGTACACTAGGCCAACAAGAAGTATAAGGCACACGCTTTTCACTAAATAGCTCAAATGAAATGGTTCCAATGGAACCCCTACGTTTTTGTAGATTTATGCCTTTGATCTTCTTGAACGGCATACTAATCAAAAACGATAACGCAGCTCCAGTTTTTATAATCACTCTTTTTTCAGTAATGACATAAACTGTGCTAAAGGTTTGTACTGCGGCTAGGCCAAATAAAATAATTGAAGCGAAAACAGCACTTGAGAAGAATGGCAAGAAATCGGTGAAGAAAGCGGTG
>CAJWHU010000215.1 GCA_913041325.1 uncultured Fidelibacterota bacterium
TAAGCATAAAAATTTGCATACTTCATAGTGTTTAGATAAATAGAAACTTGGTGGATTATTCTCTGCGCCGTCCACGACACCCTGCTGCAAGGAAGTGTACAACTCTCCCCACGGGATTGGAGTCGCTGCTCCTCCTAAACTTTTCACCATATTAATGGACGTTTGACTTTTTTGAACTCTTATTTTTAAACCCTCAAGATTGGAAGGAGTATTAATCGGTTTATCTTTTGTGTAAAAGCTTCTTGAACCAGCATCATAGTAGCACATCCCTCTCAAAAAATATGATTCCCCAGACTTTAGTAACTCCCTACCAATTTTCCCATTCAACACACTCCAACGATGTTCGTCATTTTCAAATAAATATGGCATACCAAAAATTTTCATATCTGGTATAAAACCTTCTAAGGGGGCAGTCGAAACTTTTGTCATTGCAAGGCTACCTATCTGAAGCAACTCAATTAGTTCTCTTTCATTTCCAAGTTGCCCTCCTGGATAAATGTCAACGATCATTTTTCCACCTGATTTTTCTTTAACCCTTTCTGACATGTAAACCATAGCTTTGTGAACTGGATGGGTGACATCTAAACTATGTGCCAGTTTGATTATAGTTGCATTTTTGTTCTGTGAACAAGAATTTGCCAAACAAAATAAAACTATAAGGAAAGTTTTTTTAGCCATTATCTTTACAGTTTGTATGCTTTTTTTGCAAGATTATAGGCTAAATCTCCACTTATCTGCATTGCTTCGTCCATGTCAATTATGTGCCTAACAACTTGTTCGGCCAAAAAATTAGAATCAACTCTCCTGCAAAGATCATGTCTAGCTGGGATAGATAAAAAAGCTCTTGTGTCGTCATTAAATCCAGCAGTGTTGTATATGCCTGCAGTCTCTGTTACTGCTTTACGGAAGCGTTTCATCCCCTCTATACTATCATGAAACCACCAAGGGGGTCCAATTTTCATAGATGGGTAGTGGCCTGCAAGCGGGGCAAGTTCTCTAGCATATACTGATTCGTCTAATGTAAAAATAATTAAGGAAAAATTATTATTGTTACCAAACTCGTTTAACAGCGGGTGGAGATTATTTGTATAGTCTGTTCTCAATGGAATGTCAGCGCCTTTATCGGGTCCGAATCCATCGAATATTAGGCGATTATGGTTTCTCCTTGAGCCAGCATGTATTTGCATTACTAAACCATCTTCGGTGCTCATCCGTGCCATCTCCATTAACATGTGGCCTATAAAAACTTTTTGATCATCCTCATTTGCTTTAGACTTTAAAGCCCGTTGGAAGATTTCATCTGCTATTTTTTCAGATACCCTTCCCGTAAATGGTGTTTCTACCCCTTGGTCTGTAGAGGTGGCTCCCATTCTTTTAAAGAAATCTCTTCTGTTTTCGATGGCGCATAAAAAATTTTTGTATGAATCGATCGTAACACCAGAAGAGATTGACAATTTTTCTATTTCCATTTTCCAGTTTTTTGAATGAATATTCATCACCGAATCGGGCCTGAAGGCTGTGATGACATGCCCATCCCAATCAGAATTCCTAATCTTCTCGTGATAAATTAATTTATCGTCAGCACTCTCTGTAGTGCACAAAGTCTCTATATTGAATTGATCAAACATTGCCCTTGGTTTAAACTCATCTTGTTTTAGAAGTTTCTGAATATGATCATAAAGTTCTATTGCATTATCTTCATTTGGATGATCTTCAATGCCAAATATTTCTTTAAAAATATAGCTGAGCCACATCTTTGTAGGGGTGCCTGAAAAAAGAAAATAATTTTGGCAAAATAATTTCCATATTTTTCGTGGATCTTCCTCTACCTGATTGGAGTCTATTGTTGGAATGCCTAAGCTCTCTAATTTTATACCTTGCGAATAAAACATTCTGAAGATATAGTGATCGGGTATGATCAATAATTCAGAAGGATTTGGGAAATTTTTATCCTCGGCTAATATTTTTGGATCTACATGCCCATGGGGACTAACGATCGGTAGATTTTTAACATTTTGATAAAGTTCTCTAGCTATAGATCTTGTCTTTGTGTCAGGTTCAAAAAATCGGTCTTGATTTAAATGTATTTTCCCCATTAGTCACCTTCTCATGCAAGTATCTCGCATTACTATGTCTGTTGGAATTTTAATATGCTCGACCCTGGTTTTATCATTTCTAATATGCTTAATTAATTTGGATGTAGCTATTTCACCAATTTTTTCGACGGGTTGCTTTACATATGATAAAGATGGTTTTATAAAATGATTATATGTACTCCCACCAAAAGACATGATATCTAAATCATCGGGTATTTTTATGCTTAGCTCCTCACATGCACGCATTACACCCACTGCAACAGGGTACGTTGCGCAGAAAATTACCTCAGGAATTTTACCATTCATTTTTGCTAATTCGCTCATTCCATTGTAACCGTTTATCTCTTCAAAGCCACCTTCGATTATGTTTATTTTCCCAGTGCCCAAAAAATCATCAACAGCTTTTTTAAAACCGTTGATTCTATCTTTTCCAATATTGGTCGAACTTATTCCTCCTAT
>CAJWHU010000216.1 GCA_913041325.1 uncultured Fidelibacterota bacterium
ATTATGGCAGACAGAGTGTTTGCTAATGATAAGATCGATATAATGTGGAATAGTGCAGTTGAAGACATTTATGGTTCAAAAGAAACCGGAGTGACTGGTGTTAAAATTAAAGATACAGTATCCGGAGAATTAAAAGATGTCGATTGTGATGGTATTTTTATGGCAATAGGACATGTTCCTAATACAGGCATTTTTAAGGGTCAAATTGACCTTGATGATAAAGGATATATTACCACACAGCCTGATACTACAAATACGAATGTACCAGGTGTTTTTGCATGCGGAGATGTCCAAGATCAGGTGTATCGTCAAGCCATTACAGCTGCTGGCACTGGATGCATGTCAGCTATAGATGCAGAGCGCTGGTTAGAAGAACATTAATTAAGCATTACATACCTTTCTTTAAACTTCATTTATTTGGAGGTATATAATGAATGAAATAAAAAGATTAATTTTTAAAGTTGATCGTCTTAAAAAGAACTATGGCTCGTTAGAGGCCATCAATATCAATAAACTTGAAATCCACCCGGGTACTATTTACGCTTTGGTGGGGCCCCCGGGTAGTGGTAAAACCACACTTTTAGAGATTTTATCTGGTGTCCAGAAACAATCATCTGGGGACCTATACTTTGAAAATTTTACCTATGAAACAAATTGGTTTGGTAAAGTCAAAAAGCATGATGAGATTTTTTATAACTATGGTTTTGATGATTATGGTACTGGGACATCAGTCGGCAAGATCATTTCTAAAATGTATGGGAAAAAATCTAATACTATCATGAAAAGACATTTTAGCAGTCCCAAATTCAAACATCTTTGGGATAGATCAGTATCATCTTTAACGAAAGGTGAATTACACTGGGTTGGAATGGTACTTTCTCTAGAAAGCGATCCTAGAGTTTTATTGATTGATGAATATGGAATGTATATCACTAATGATATGGAACAAGAATTTCGTTCTCAGCTAAAAAGAATGAATAGGACACTTGGAACTACGATTATAGTGAGCTCTCCCAATGAAGATCTGGTGAAAAACTTTGCCTCAGTGTTAATATTCATGGACAACGGTCATATTTCAAAGATAAGGTCTAAATCTAACCGTTCGGGAAGACCTAGAAGGCATGGTAGAAAAACTAGTTTCACAAACAAGAGAAGACCACAAAATAAAAATAATAGTAGTAGGGCGTCGTCGACCAAAGAGAAGCGAAAAAGTGATAAAAGGCATTTAACTAATAAGAATCCAGATTCGGATCATAAACAAATAGTTAGCAACAGTCCAAAAGATCAGACTAAAAAGAGAAGGCCCTATAATTCAAGAAAACAAAACAGTAGACATTCATCTAAACAAGGTGTAGATGACAATCGTAAAAAAACATTTGAAAATAAGTCTAGGACGAATGTTGAAAATTCAAAAAACTCCGAAAATAGACAAAATGTTCAAAAGGGTTCTGGTAATGTAAGGCGTGATAATAATAGTGATTCTCATAAAGTTAAAAAGGTCGATGGAAACAGATTAGACCTGCCTAACGATGGTCAGGAGAAATAGTTTTCATGCTTATTGATATCGATAATATCTCGAAGGATTACACAAAGAAAAACATTCTTGTCATAGGCGACATCATTCTAGACGCTTATGAATTTGGCAAGGTAGATCGCATATCGCAAGAGGCTCCTGTTCCAATTGTTGCAATTGATAGAAAATCTCATAAGCCAGGGGGGGCTGCAAATGTAGCTCTTAATTTGTCAGGTTTAGGAGTAACTGTTGAGCTTGTAGGAATAGCTGGAGACGATAATAATTATGATGAGTTGCAAGATTGTTTCAAGCATAATGATAATATAAGCCTGCACTTAGTAAAAGATAAGAGTCGGCCGACGAGCGTAAAAACTCGTATTATAGCGGACGGGAAACAAGTTGCTAGACTCGATGAGGAGGTAACAAATGATATTAATTCTGAACTGGAGCAAGAATTAAAAAATATTTTTGATTTGAAATTTGCTAATGCTGATGGCATAATCATTGAAGATTATAACAAGGGAACGCTGACAAGAGACATTATATCCTATGTTATAAATGTTTCAGCTAAACAAAATACACCTGTATATGTCGATCCCAAACAAAATAACTACGATGTATACAAAGGAGTTCGATTGTTTAAGCCTAATTTGATAGAGTTTAACGCAATTGTGAGGGATAAAAAGTTTGGCGAGTTACCTGAATCTGGTTTTTCATTTAAAGAATATATTGATTGTGAAATTTTGCTTCTTACATTAGGGGCAGATGGAATGTCGCTCTATCACAATGATAATCTTGATCAAATTCCAACAAAAGCTCGAAAGGTATATGATGTATCAGGAGCGGGTGATACAGTTATTGCCACATTTGCGATAAATGATATTTGCGGTGTTGAGCCATTGCAATCATCTTTTATTGCTAACCTTGCAGCAGGAAGAGTTTGTGAAGAAATAGGGGTGTTCCCAATAACAGTTAATTCATTAA
>CAJWHU010000217.1 GCA_913041325.1 uncultured Fidelibacterota bacterium
CTGGTTCAAAATTCCAGGAGTAGCTAAAACAGAACCACGTTTTAAATCGGACGGTGCGATACTTGCAAGGTTTATTGCAGCTCGGTCACCTTTTTTAGCACATTTGACTGAAAAGCCATGAGTCTGAATACCTCTAATTTTAGCTTTTATTGCATTTGGCATTACCTCTATTTCGTCACCCTTTTTTATTTCCCCACTAATTACTGTTCCTGTAGCTATTGTACCAAAGCCTTTTTTAGAAAAAAAACGATCCACATTCAGCCGAAATTTTGCTGTATTGCTTTTATTTTGGATATCGACAGATAGTGATTGTAGTTTTTCTTTCAATAAAGCAACTCCATCCCCATTCAAGTTGCTTAACCGATGAATTTTTTTAAAATTAAGACCATATTTTTCCAGTAATTCAATTATTTCTAGTTCAACTAGCTCAACCCATTCATTATCTTGAACAAGATCGATCTTTGTGATTGCAACAAAACATTGGTTTACACCCAACAAAGTAAGAATTTCCAAATGTTCTATTGTTTGAGGCATTATGCCATCATCAGCTGCAACAACAATTAGTCCGACATGAATACTTGCTGCGCCTGCAACCATGTTGCGAATAAATTTTTCGTGCCCAGGCACATCAATAATAGTGATAGAGCTATCGAGATAAGCAAATCCTAAATCTATCGTCATACCACGTTCTTTTTCATTAGTGAGACTATCTGTATTTTTCCCAGTCAGTGCTTCAACAAGAGATGTTTTCCCGTGATCGATATGTCCTGCCATCCCAACTACAACTTGTGACATCTTCAAACCTCCTGAATTGCTTTTGAAAGGATACTAATTTGGGATGGCAATACAGCTTTCATGTCAATGAAAAATACATTCCCATTTATATATCCAACTATTGGTGTTGAATGACATCTAAAAGAATGTGCTAATTCTTTTACTTTTCTTTTTCTTGGTGAAAATGCTAAGGCAGCACTTTTTATTTTATTTTCCGGCAATGATCCACTACCTGCTTCAACCTCTGTATCTACAATGGATATACCTAACTCCTCTACTTTTTTATTTGTTTGGTGTTTAAAAATTTTTCGAGCCCTATTTTTTAATATTGACCTCGAGGTAGTTAGTAACTTAATAGATAAATTATCGCTATGCTGATAACTTGATCTGTATGTTCTCAATGTATGTTCTAAAAAACATAAATTAATTTTGTCAATTCTCAGAACGCGATACAGTTGATTTCTTTGAAATAAATCAATCAATATTTTCTTTCCCACAATAATTCCAGCTTGAGGACCTCCTACTAACTTATCTCCTGAAAATGTTAATAAATCAGGTTTATTTTTCATTATAATACTAATTGGGTTTTCCTCAGCAATATTTATAGCTTTCATATCTATGAAAGATCCACTACCCCAATCAACCATGACTGGAATATCATACTTCCTACCGAGCTTAACGAGCGATTTTATGGGCACTGACTGTGTATATCCATTTATGGTGTAATTACTCGTATGCACATAAAGAATTAATTTAGTCCTGTTATTTATTGCCTTTTCATAATCTTTTAGATTCGTACGATTAGTTGTCCCTACTTCTTTAATGATGGCTCCACTTTTTTCAATGATGTCAGGTATTCTAAAAGACCCTCCAATCTCTACTAATTGCCCTCTCGATACAATTACTTCTCCGCTCTCTGCAAGTGAATTGATTGATAAAACAACGGCAGCTGCGTTATTATTGACAACTAATGATGATTCGCTTTGACAGATTGAGCTTATATGCTCTCTAACATGAGACTGTCTATCTCCACGCTTGCCAGACTCTAAATCAAACTCAAGGTTGACATAACCATTAATATGTTTGGCAATTTCTCGAAACTTTTTTGCCTCAAAAGGAGCTCTACCAAAACCTGTATGCAACACAATACCAGTTCCATTAATTAGATGAACCATATTAGGCGAAGTTCTCATTAAAACTTTTTGAATTAAATGTTCCAAAATTTGAGCCCGACTTTTTGAAAGCTTATTCTTTGTTATTTCAGCTCTTAATAATTCCAATTCTGATTGTATTAAGTGTTTGATATAATTAGTGTCAAGTGATACAAAGTCCCTCAAGCGATGCATCACCTGATTTACTGAGGGTAGGTCTTTAAATGTTGTGTTTTGCATATAATTGTCGAAGTCAAGTGACCAGATGAATCAAAAAGTTGCGAAACTTAAAAATTAACCTATATACCTGGGTGGCACATAAATCATTGAAATGGGTAAATAAAGAACATATCTCTATTTCCTTACTTCAACTTAGTTCAAGTAATTTTTAGTACTTTGGTGACAAATTATCTTTTTTCGTCAATTCTTGCTGCTTTTGATCCAGTTATCTTCTTAAGATAGTTTAGTTTAGCCCTTCTGACTTTGCCCCGACGAGTGACCTCAATTGATGAAAGTGAAGGTGAGTGTAAAGGAAATATACGCTCTACGCCTACACCATTGGTAATTT
>CAJWHU010000218.1 GCA_913041325.1 uncultured Fidelibacterota bacterium
TTTTTCGTTATCGTCCAGCCCTCATAAACATGCCAGTTATGCAAATGATCACCTTTTATTCTAATATCTAATTCTGTACCGTCAGGTTGGTAGGCTTTAAATGAAGCTGGGCTTCCAACATGCGCGCTAAGGATTGTTAGAATAAGACTAGAAATAAGGAAGATATTTTTTGTATGTTTCATAAGGCTATACTTGGTTTTTATTATAAAATGTGGGCAAAACAGATCAAGTTTATTAAAATCCCAATTATCTATAAGATTAAACTTGTTTAAAAAAGTATGAAAAAACAAATTGGATATTATCCCATTTTCATTAGTTGGTTTTTAACTGCTTTTGGATGCAGTTTTCTTGATGAAGATGCGAAATCTGATAACAATATTGATTTTATCAACACACTTGACCAGAATCTATATGGAAATCAAGGTCATATTAATGAATATTTCTATAACTTTAATAATAATGTAGAAGCTTCCTTTTTTCGATATAATCCAAATCTAATGGCCAATTATCAGACTTACTCAGACTATTATGGTCTTTTTGGAGAAGACCCTACCACTATGAGCTACAGGACTTTCCCAGAATACTTGCTTACAGCTACGAAGGAGGATGAGGAAGAGTTTACTCGCAGATATCCTATAGATTCTTTAACTGTAATTGATTCAGTTGTCTATGATTCAGTTGAAATGGTTTCTACTCCCTTTAAGAATTTAGAATCATTACAGTGGAACTTAGATGCAGAGCCATCATTGCAACGATACAAGCTAGTCAGCTCAGACTGGATTGTTTCGGATACTACCATTTTTTACAACGACACCTTTGATGTGACTGGTTATCGAGCAATATTAAATACTCCATTTATTGATTCAGGTATGGTTTTTGTTGATTCTTCAGAATGGACAGATACTAGCTATACATTTATTTCTGATGATCAAATTCGATTCACCAATGCTTTTCAGTTTACGAAAAAGCAATTAAGTAATGACTCTTTAGTTTTTAGGGTCAACACTGATTGTAATGACAACGGTGAGTGGGACGAAGCTGAATTGATTGTTGAAGATTACAACGGGAACGGACTTTTTGAAGTATTGTATGAATATTCAGATAATAATAATAATGGCGAATATGATAGTGGTGATGATGTTATTCAAGATTTTAATAGTGATGGAGTGATTTCTATTGCTTATGAATTCATTGATAGAGGAAATGGTGTGTGGGATCCTCATGAACCCTTCTATGATTTAGACTCATCTGGAACTTATGATTTAAATGAGCCATATCAAGATAGAAACTGTAATGGAAAATGGGATGATCATGAAAGCTATGTTGATAACGATGAGTCCGGACATTTTAACGATGGCGATGACTTCATTGATTCAGGCAATAAATTATATGATATTGATGAGGAATATACCTCAAAGGACATCAACGGAGATGGGGTAACAGACAAACTACTTTACTTGATTGGAGATAAGCCAAACAATTTAATCGTGGACTGGGTTGATCCAGATAACCCTCAGGTTTTGCTAGAAGTTAACCTCGGGGATGGTATTACGAGCAGGTGGGGTGAACAATTTGAAAATATTATAGAGGAAGTGGAATTCACAGATGTTAAGCAACAATACGTAGAAGATGTTGATTCTTTAGTGACACTTTATACAAGGGAAAAAGTTGGACATGTAATCGACAATGTTTCTTCACCAGATGATTATTATATCACTAAATCAGAATGGTCAAAAACGACTGGTGGGGAAACAGAACGTTTTTATAACTACCATATTTTCCATAATCCAAACCACCTCAATCAGATTACATACCCATCTTACTTTCTTCCGATTGGTTTTTACTTTAGCCCTAATGAGATCGAAAATGGGTTTTGGAGCAAGAGGAACTTAGAAAGCGAGGTGCTCTACTATACTTCAAATGGTTACCTTAGAGATGGAGAGATGATTGATACTGCATATTTTGATACAACTGATATTGCAATATACTTTGTTGAAAAAGCATACAAAGTAGAATCTTCTTCTGTGACAGTCCCTGCAGGCCATAGGCCAAATCTAAATATTCCTGCAAAAGATACAACCTTTACTGAAAGTGAGTGTTTTAAAATTACTATGACAACTAATATGACGATGGTAGGTAGTGGCGTAGATTTTGGACAAAAAACAATTTCGTGGTTGGTTAAAAATAAGGGTCTTGTTAAAAGTGAAATTTATATTAGGTGGACTGAACATCCTTTTGATTCTGACCTAACTCCAAATAATTCCAATTTAGATTCCTTGAATCAAGCTTGGGTCGGGCTAAATAGGATAGAGTTAACATCGGTTGAAATGCAATCTGATAATAGTTTAATGAGAAGGTTAACAAATAAAGCTAAGCCCATCGCACTGCAGGACTTAGGTGACCATCCTGACTTTAATTTTGATCCATTTTACATAAGTAATCAAGTAGGTATTCAAACGCTTGATTTAAGAGAGTTATTTGAGAAAT
>CAJWHU010000219.1 GCA_913041325.1 uncultured Fidelibacterota bacterium
GTTCATGCTCTCTTGAAGCAATTTCTGGTACCACTCCACCAAATTTTGAATGTATAACCTGTCTACTAACAACGTTGGATAGAATTTTGCCATCATGGCAAATTGATGCCGCAGTTTCATCACATGAAGTCTCTATGCCGAGGATGATCAATCTAATTCTCTTGCAACAGCAATTTCTAGGTTTTTTGGAGATAAATCTTTCCACTCCAAAACATCCTCTGGTAGAAAAACCTCCGGTTCATAAAACTGCTTTTGTGGGTTCCACATATTGAAATCAATAATGACATCAATATCTTTAGAGTTTAATAATGCTATTCTATTGAAGCCGCCAGTAACTGTCAGCGAAATAGTTTGGGGAGATGGAAATACTCTTATTTTTTTTGGTACATTGATTATTTTTACTGGTATATCTGCTATAATTCTCTCACTGATATTCTGAATATCAATATTTATTTCAACAAAATCATGCGAATATTCCACTAGTCCACCATAAGAATTTAATTCCACTCTATCTATGTAAGGGGCTATCAATCCATTTAAAGTATCTTTTATGTTTTCAACATAGTTAATTAAATCTAATTCTTTCTCTGGTCCAGCAATTTCGATCTGGCTAGGCGTAATAAGTGTTTCACCAATTTGTACATACCCTGGAGCAGGGTTAACAACAAGATTTAATGCCACAGGAACATTTTTTAGTATGTAATCATCTAAACTAATTTTAATTCTATTTGGATGTACAACTTCTACAAAAGAAACATTATAGTTTAGAGGTAGGACTACCTTTTGAGGGTATTTTTCAAAGTAATCATTTAAATAAAACTCATATTCTTGAGATATGCCTTCTAAGTCGAGAACAAGTTTAAATCCTGCGATTTTTTTTAACAAAAAGGATTTGACCAAATCTCTTCCTGTACCCCTGATCAATACGGATGCAGTTGATGGAACTTCTCTTTTATGTGCTTTTTGCACATTTAAATTTCTAGCTTCTATTGGAAAATCAAGAAGCATAGTATATTCATTATCTGAGACTACAAATACCCATAGCAAGGTAGCTAATAAAAATGCACCAAATGAGAATGAAACCTTTTCCCTAAAGATTAAACTTATTGGCTTGCCAAATTTCAAATAAAAGACCTAAAAATGATATTTTACTTTTAATCGTTTTCAGTTACCCCACTTTTTTTACTTTCTGATTGATCTTGTTTGACTTGATTAGCCAATTCTAGAAGTTCTTGAGGCATCTCCATTTTTTCACCAGTATTCGTTTGTTGTTTTTTTAAATATTCTTTAACCTCATCATTTGCATTAGTTCTACTTCCACTACCAGCTAGTTCCTCTTTATAAAGTACTACCTTTTTATCTTCGGAGGAGACTTTCATTACGATACCTGATAAGTTTGCTCCAACTTCATATTGTCCTGCAAGAGACCTTCTATCTTTTTTTGACATTTTACCGAATGGAATGATGCCTTCAACATCATCTTCTAGTTGGATAATAATTCCCTTATCAAGAATTTTTATTATTTCACCACTCGCTTCATTCCCAGCTTCATACTTTTCAATAAGCATAGGCCATGGATCGTCATGTAGTTGTTTGAATCCCAGAGATATTCTTCTGTTATCTCTTGAAACCTCGAGTATTTTGATTTCTAGTTCGTCTCCTTTTTCCACTACTTCCTTAGGATGTTTTATTACTTTAGTCCAAGATAAATCTGAAACATGGATTAATCCGTCGATTCCATCATCTAATTCCGCGAACGCTCCGAACTGGGTAAGATTTTGCACAATAACTTTATGTTTGGTACCCACCATGTATTTCTCTTCAATTTCATCCCACGGATCAGGTTGCAGTTGTTTAACTCCGAGACTAATCTTCTTATCATCTGTGTCAATAGAAAGTACTTTGGCATCAACTTCATCGCCCATATTGTAAACTTCTGACGGATTCTTAATGTGTTTTGTCCATGAAATTTCTGAAACATGGATTAAGCCCTCTACTCCAGGTTCTAATTCAATGAAGCAACCATAATTAGTTAAGCTAACCACTTTTCCCTTGACCGTGTTACCTATTGGATACTTTATATCTACCTCTTCCCAAGGATGAGGGGCAAGTTGCTTTAATCCAAGTGAAACTCTTCTCCTCTCTTCATCATATTCAATAACTTTTACGGTAATATTATCATTGATTGAAATAACCTCTGAAGGATGATTGACTCTACCCCATGAAAGATCAGTAATGTGTAGTAGACCATCAATCCCCCCTAGATCAACAAAAACTCCAAAATCTGTAATATTCTTAACTCTGCCTTCAATTATTGATCCTATTTCCAGCTCTTTAAAGAGTGCCTCTCTCTGTTCTTTCAAACTATCTTCTAGAATAATTTTGTGCGAAACAACGATGTTTTTCCTTGACTCGTTAAACTTAACTATCCTCATTTCGATTTCTTT
>CAJWHU010000220.1 GCA_913041325.1 uncultured Fidelibacterota bacterium
CAAAACGCAGGGCCTATTGGCATTATTATGATTGGTGTAGTTGTTTATCTGATCTATCTTTTAGTTCGTCCTTCCAAAGCAAAGAAAGAGGAACGAGAAAACTTGAAGCGTATAGCTGACGCTCTAGAGGAACAAGCAAAAGATAAAAAAGAATGATACGTGTAATTTTATCTTGGTTAGGTTGGGTATTGATAGCATTTGGTTTGCTTGAGATTGCCTATGAGTTGTTCATCAATATCAAAGTAGAACTCATCCATTTTTACCCCCTGCACTAATACGATTTCTTATATGAATCATTGATTCGATAGTTGAATCTAAGAACCAACTCAATCTGTGTTTTTTAGCTTTTTGAATACGACAATCCCAGACATAAATTACAATTCTTTTCTTATTTTCTGGAATTAGCTCAGGACAATAGCTCTCTAAGGGTTTGTAATCTACAATTAATTTAGATTGTTTTATAAGAGAGCTCTGTAGGCAAAACAGGGCTTTTTTCATTTTATTTTCTAAAACTAATTTCTTTTTTGCCTACTTTTCTATCAATTATTTTTCTGATCTCTCTATCTTCATAGGTTTCATTAAGACGACTATCTTTAGCAGTACGCTCCAGTAGGGCTTTTCTACATAGCTCTAAATTATATATGTGTTTACCCCTCTGTTTACCCTCACCTACAGAGTAATAATGTGTACCTGCTTTAAATAGATTTTTATCCCTATATATATATACAGATTTAACTGAACAAAAAAGAGCTTTTGCAAGATCTTGTATTTCTAGCCAACTTGAATTTTGAGTCATGAGTATCCAGAGAAAAAATGTTTTAAATTTTTTCCTAGGCCTCGACCACCAATCCTTACCCTTGTCTCTTTCTGTAATTCAATACCGATCACAAGTTGAGAGGCAGCCCCTCTGAGAACTAGATCCCCGATTAGGGTTTTTTAAATCTAAGGCTCGCTAGGGCGTTCGTTTTTATACAAACCTAAAGACTTACTTGAGTAATGAGTCAAAACTCTAGGTAACCGATTCCGCTACGAAGATCTTTCGTAATCCAATAGTAATTAAGGTGCACTTATATTTCAATGCTGAAACAAAAAGTCGTGTGTAAAAATATTTTTTATGAGACAGGTGATTACACACAAATCACACACAGAGAAAATATCTAATCGCTGAGACTCCAATCCGGTAAACAATATTCGAAGCTAAGACCTAGTGCTCCCAAAGCACCCAGTACGCAATTTGAGACAGTACCCATGAGAACGAAGTGAGGCTATAGCTTATTAGTTGGTATGACAAGAATTAATATGAGTCTCATAATGCAGCAAGGTTATGTGAAGTTATGCATTTAATCGCTAAATAATCGCTAAAAACCTTTTCCTAAATTTTCAATTAAAAGTTTATCTTGGCTATTTTTTATTCAGTAATGACGCTCATATCGAAATCTCCGCTATTAAATTTAACTGCATCGCAATCATCATCGAATGCTAATCCATTAGAGTAATCAAAATAAATTTGAACTATTCCATTCGAGTTATCATCTACAACAACTTGAGAGGATAATTCCCCAAGATATAAAGTCCTATCTCTTGTTGAAGATGCAGGGAGATTATTTGCTGTAGTTCCTAACGGAATAATTGAATATGGGCTGCTGCTGTTGGTGTAATACATTTTCGCAGATAATACCTCGTTACCCCCTACCGCAATATTAGTTGCGGGGACAACGGGACCATAACCATTAGTACAATCTGGTTCACCATCATTGCCAACACAAAATGTCTGCTCCCTTAGAGATGCCTCTCCAAACTCAGCAGAATTGGAGGTTGCAGCCGACCATCCATCGAAATTACAATCTGTACAAAATGTTACTCCATTTTCTGTGGAATTAGCCGCATCAAAAACCCCATCTGACTGATTCACACTTGTATTTTTTGTATAACAACCATTTGATGAACCTTTCATTTTATAAGTATTATCAACAAGGGCGTAGATATGTGTATAAGTGCCAATAACGGGTTCAACCCCAGAAGCCATATTATTAACTGAGTTTTGGTCGGAAATGTCTACTTCTACACCTGATTCACTATTTAAGACAGAAAATACTTTTGTAAAGTCAGAATTTGTTATTCCTAATTGATAGAAAGTTACCTTAAGAGAATCTGGTCTTGTGGAATTTGAACCGTATACATAGGTGTCAGCAAGACCTGGTTTTGCATTGAAAAGACTTAAAGAAAAGATAGAAATAGTTGTAGCTGTTTTAAAAATTAAGTTTTTCATTTTTTTAGTTTGAAAGTTGTACATTATTTAAATTCTTATTTTGTTTTTACTCTGGCAGTCCAGCCGTCAGTTGATGCGGACCTTTCCAATAAAACATCATATTTACGTTTTACAGGTTGGATCATTTGAGTGATCATATTTTTCTTGTAATTTTCTTTCTCAAACTTCACTG
>CAJWHU010000221.1 GCA_913041325.1 uncultured Fidelibacterota bacterium
ACTAAAGACTATAAAGACGGAGTTTGGACGCTTCCACCAAGCCTGAGACTTAAAGATGTTGATCGAGAAAAGTATCTTGCTATTGGCGAAAGTGATCGGATGACATTGCTTTTTAAAAAACCAAATTAGAGGCATCGAATTATATAAGGAATTCGTTTAAAATTTAGACATTATTTTTTGAAGGAGGCATATATGAGTGTTAAATGGGAATATAAAATTGTTGATCACAGCAATTCTACTTCGATGGGGTATTCAAACCCAGAAACAGAGGATTTTAAAGCTAAACACAGCGATAAAGATTGGAAATTAGAAATGATGAACGTTGAAATCAACAAACTCGGGCAAGATGGCTGGGAAATGGTTGGCATTAATGGAAGCAATGAAATCTATTTTAAAAGACCAATTAACTGATACTGTAGGCACAGATTTCCAAAAAGCTGTTTGGGGCCAGCTTATCAAAATTCCTAAAGGAAAAACCATAACATATAAAGAAATTGCCATTTTGATTGGAAGACCTAATTCTGCAAGAGCAGTAGCAAACGCGTGTGGTAAAAACCCATTGCCTTTAATAATCCCTTGTCACAGAGCAATAAGGTCAGACGGCAATATAGGTGGATACAGTGGACCAGGTGGAGCAAAGCAAAAAAATAAGTTGCTCAAAATGGAAAAGTTAAACACTATTTAGTTAGGTATAGTAGTAATTAGCAACATAGGAAAGTAAGATATAGCGATGTTGAAAACCCAAATGAATTCAGACAAGGTAGCTGTAACTCTATCAGCCGCATGCGTAATCCATTGCTTCTTCGCGCCTTCATTTATTATTTTGACATCAGGTATTCTTTCAATCTCAATTGATAATGAATTTGTGCACTACCTCATTCTTTTAGCAGCTGTTCCAGTAAGTGTCTTTGCTTTATATCTGGGTTATAAAAATCATAAAAACCTATCATTCCTGCCTTTCGGTATTATTGGCTTGTTCACACTTATTAGCGCCGTGCTTTTAGGAGAGGCGGCCCTAGGAGAGATGGGCGAACGAGCACTTACACTACTAGGTTCTTTATTAGTTGCGTACTCCCACTTTCGAAATCATCAAGAGTGCAAGGCAATTGAATGTGATTCATGTCATAGCAGGTAGAATAAAATTTTCCAATTTAATTTTTAAATATGCTACATCCCCATACCAATAAAATCTTTCAAGAATTACAGCAAGCATTAAAAACAAAGCAAAGAGCCTCACTTATTGTCAGTGGTGGTTCTAGTCCTGTTGGTATTTTCAATAAACTAAGTTCTTGCGATCTTGATTGGGCAAGGATTGATATTGCATTAGTAGATGAGAGAAGAGTGGATACGAATCACCATGATTCAAATGAAAAAATGGTTAAAAATGAACTTCTGATCAATAAGGCGGCTGAAGCGAATTATATTTCCATATCCCGAGACCCTGAGAGAGTCGCAAAGATTGGAAAACCATTTGATATTGTCTTATTAGGTATGGGTGAAGATGGTCATTTTGCCTCACTCTTTTCTGAACATATCATGCAAAACCCTGATGATATTAATAATAAATCTAAACCAAACATTATCTATACAAAGCCAATGGGCCAGCCCTGTCATGAAAGAATTAGCATGAATCTATCAATGATTCTTAGGTCGTTAAAAATATATTTGCTTGTGTCCAACCTAGAGAAATTTAAGGTTTTGGAAAAATCTATTACTGATAGCTCATTTCCAGTATTCTATTTATTGAATCAAAATAAAGTAGGTATAGAAATTTTGGGCCAAGACCAATGACAAGAATAATCCTTTTATTAAATCTTATGTTTCCAGCACTCTTTGTCTTCACAGAAAGTGAAGTAGAGAATATTTTTAGTAACGACAACAAAAATCAATTGTTTATGAACGTAGAGGTTGCCTTAGCTGAAGCTCAAAGTGAGCTTGGAATTATTCCTGACTGGGCCGCGAATGAGTTTAAGCAAAAAGCTGATATTAAGTACTTAGAGCATAAAGAAGTTGTCAAAGAAAACAGCAAAGTAAGGCATGGCCTTGTAGCCAGACTAAATGTCTGGAAAAGATCTTTGAACGATGAAGCATCCGAATTTCTACACTATGGCGCAACAACTGTTGATATTATGGATACAGTCCTTGTGCTACAAATTGATAACTCATTAGATTATTTAATAAAAGATCTTTTGGAAGTAGAGACTCATTTACTAAAACTTACAAAAGAGCATCTAAACACCTTCATGGCAGGAAGAACGCTTGGACAACATGCGCTGCCAATTACTTTTGGAAAAAAAACAGGCACTTGGCTTGCAGAAAATAGAAGAAATATTGAAAGATTAGAGCACGTAAAATCTAAGGTCCAAAGATCAGGAATTTTAAAAGGGGCAGTTGGTTCGTACCTTGG
>CAJWHU010000222.1 GCA_913041325.1 uncultured Fidelibacterota bacterium
CTCCTGTTGCCAGGATGAAAACCTGGAGTCCTAACCACTAGACGAACGGGCCAAATCTTCTTTTTAGTTATAATTGCCGATATAAATTTATTGCTCTTAAAAAGACTAGGCCAAAACCTTTTTTATAAATTATTTTTTTTTTCAGGCGATTGGTCTAAAATATCGAGCAGTTGACCATTTTGATGAAGTTCAATAGTTATATCTGCACCACCAATCAGCTTTCCAGATACAAATAGTTGAGGTATTGTGGGCCAATTTGAATATTCGCTCAACTTTATACGGATTTGAGGATCCTCAAGAATATTGACATCTAAATATTCTACCCCGTAATGATTTAAAATTTGGACAACAGAATTTGAGAAACCACATGCAGGCATATTTTTTGTGCCTTTCATGTATAACACTATTGAATTATTTTTTATTTCATTTTTAATCTTTGTCGTGATGTCCATATTACCCTCTTTTTACCTAACGAATTTAATCATATTCTTACTGCAATCTTTGCATCTATAGTTTTTAACATTTACAAAGTATATATAGCTCATGATTTTATGCTTTACCGATTTTTTTACTCTGTGAAGGTTGCCTTGACACTCTGGACAATCTCTTACGTTAGAAAACCGCTTAATCAGTCTTTCCCGCTGCCTTTCTGCGACTAAATATAAAACATAAAAAATGATACTTATTCCAACTAAATCGGAAATTTCAATCTTTTTAATTAATACTAAAAATATGCTTCCAATAAGTTTAACTAAATCACCAAATGAAAGTGCAACATTCCTAATAATCTCGTAAATAAAGTGCTTTATTTCCATATTTTCAACAAGGAGGAAAATCCCTAATGCCATTAGTGAAGTGACTTTTATTTCAAAGTTATATTCATGAAATAAGCTATTTGTTGATCTTTTGGAGATTACTTTTCGTTTTTCATTCATTATTAATTCTAGTTATAAGACGGCATAAAAAAAATAATTTTTCAACATTTCATTATAATTAATCTTATAAATTACAACAACCCATACTTCACTATTTTTTAACAAACTCTTATTTTAATATGAAATTAATTTCTTGGAACGTAAACGGTATTCGAGCAGCAGTAAAAAAGGGCTTTCTTGATTATCTTAAAAATGAAAAACCAGACATATTATGTATCCAGGAGTCCAAGGCGCATAAGGATCAGTTGTCCTCCGAAATTTTACAAGATCATGGATATTATAATTATTGGCATTCAGGAATTAAAAAAGGATATAGTGGTGTTGCAACATTCACAAAAAAAGAGCCACTGTATATCCAAGAGGGCATTGGAATTGAAAAATATGATAAAGAGGGAAGAGTTCTAATAACTGAGCATGAAAAGTTTTTGCTATACAATATATATTTCCCCAATGGCCAAAAAGATCAAGTCAGATTAAAATATAAACTTGACTTTTACGATGATCTCTTGCCAATAATCAATGAGCAGGTAGAATCTGGAAACAATGTTATTGTAGCTGGAGATTGGAATACTGCTCATCGCCCAATTGATCTAGCAAGACCAAAAGAAAATATCAACACATCTGGATTCATGCCGATTGAAAGAGAAAAATTAGACCAATATATTTTAAATGGATGGGTTGATACTTTTAGACTTTTCCATGACGCTCCCGGTCAATATTCCTGGTGGACCTATCGTTTCGGAGCTAGGGAAAGAAATGTGGGCTGGAGGATTGATTATTTTTTTGTTAATGAGGGGCTGGTGGAACTTTGTACTGATGCAGACATTCACCAGGAAATATTTGGTTCTGACCATTGTCCTGTGTCTCTTGAGCTTAATGTATAAATAAAATTTTGAAATATCTGATACTAATTTCAATCCTCAGCTACTTCTTTGGTATTTTTAATACGATACTGGAGATTGATGCTATGCAATATGCATCAATGAGCAGAGAGCTCTTGAGAAGTGAAAATTATCTATTTTTGTTTGACAATGGTAAACCATATTTAGATAAACCCCCGTTGATTTTCTGGATCACCGGATTATTCTTTAAACTTTTTGGGCCTTACGAAATTACATATCGTATCCCCTCGCTACTATTTTCATTATTGACTATATACTCAACCTTTAAATTTTCTAGATTGTATTACTCAGAGCGAACAGCAGAAATATCAGCATTAATTTTAGCATCATGTGAGGCGCTCATTATTATGAATGCCGATGTAAGGACGGATATATTTTTGATCGGTCCAATGATGCTAGCCATTTGGCAGTTATCATCATATTTTATATTTCATAGCTGGTTAAATTTAATTGTTGGTTCAGTTGCTATTTCTCTCGCAATGATGGGCAAAGGACCTCTTGGGCTCATTATCCCAATTACATTAATCGGTGCAGA
>CAJWHU010000223.1 GCA_913041325.1 uncultured Fidelibacterota bacterium
GTTTGTTCTCAATCTTGGAGTTGGCGCTACTGTGCTACCGACATGTAGTTTTATGCTGGATAAGGGATATCAATTATCAGAGCTTTTTTGTTTTTTAAGTTTGTTTTCTGTAATTATTGTTCTGGCATCTATTCTATTACCGTCACAAAGTTCTATTCGTAATGGGAGGAAGATGTAAAAGAATAATTAAATCGCTAGACTATTTTTTTTAAGATAATTGGAATTAAGAGAGCAATGAAAAAGAGCCGTATAACGTGGTGGAAAGCTACATAAGTTGGTTCAGCATTCACTAACCCACCCATTGCGACCATTGTTTCGAGTCCTCCTGGAGCGATAGCTATAAATATATGGACGAATGGAATTCCCGTTAACTTAAAAATGATGGATGATGCAAGGAAGCAAATAGATATTCCAGCTAACGTAATTGTTAATCCGCTAACTAGGCATGATTTGAGACTTTGCATTTCAACACCCACAAACCGCGCTCCTATAACTGTACCTAAAATTGCAAAAGCTATGCTTTCCAAAAAATTTGGTACATATCCAGGTGTTAAATTTGTACCATGAGAAATTGCTGACAAAAGCATTGCTCCGATCAGGAAGGGTGCTGGTATCTCTAATCTTTTCAAGATAAATCCGCTTATAATTGAGAATAAGCATAAAACCACCAAGCTCCCTGAATTTATAATCTCCATTTGCACATTAGTTTTAGAAAGATCATTTCCACTATATAAAACAACGAATACAGGAGTAATAATTGTTAGTACCAAGACTCTAATTGACTGTATTACCGCTATTTTAGTGGTATCGGCTTTTGTCTCGGCACCCAACATAAGCACAAAACTCAGATGTCCTGGCGTAGAAGCCAACAAAGATGATCTCTTGTCCATTCCAAAATATTTCTGAAGAATTATTTTGCATGCAAAAATAATTGTAGTCACTGACAATACCATTAGTAATATACTTAAGGGCCACCTGGAAAAGCTTAAAAGTGCTTCAGGCGTAACGTTTGAACCCACGCTGATACCGATTAAGATAAATGAAATTTGCTTGACTTGTTCTGGGATTGAAAAATTTATACGTAAAATTGCGAACAGGGTTGATACTAAAACGGGGCCCATAAGAAATGGCGCAGGCAACATTAAACTCCAGCCAAATAATGAGCCCAGTATGCCGGCAAAGAGAGCTATAATGATCGAATTGACAGATTTCATACAACTTTTCTAACTTACATCTTTTGATCACTGTAACTTTTATTCAATCATAAGCTCTGAAATTAAGTTAGCAAGTTGTGCACCATGAATATCTCTATCAAATCTACTGCCCTGAATAAACAAGCGGTCTACACTTACTTTCACAACTTTTAGATTATCTATTAGGTAAATTTTTATAGACCCTTCTTTCACATTTAAATACTTTGACAAAAATTTCTTATTAAGGCTTGCCTCAATTTTTCTGTATATCTCCTCTCGTTTGCAAAAAATATCTATAGTAATAATGAACGGCCCAGCATTTTTTGATCGTACTTTTTCAACAACAGAACCCAAACTATGCATATCTAACTTCATTGACTAAAAATTCAAAGCCCTCGCAAGGATTGTTAAGTATTTCAACGTGATTAAGTGCAAATTCATAAAGTTCTCCCTTATCAATGCTGGCTGGAGAGAATGGGAAAGAAAAAGTTGGCAGTGCTGTGTTTTCTTGTAAAGGCAAATGCAACAGATAGGGATTAAGAACAGCAGCTATTTGAGTAGAAATCTTTTGCGTGCTAGCGGTAATAATCACAAGAATTCCAACCTCTCTCAAATCCCTCGAAAAAGACTTTTCTTGGTTGCCTAAGGTGGCATCACGACCAATAATGCGAACATCAATATCGAAATCACAGTTATTAAGGCTTAAGTTTGCTATTACTTTTTCTTTTCCCAATTCTTTTAGTTTTTCAGTCCATCGTACGACATTATCGACATAATACTTTTC
Source organism: uncultured Fidelibacterota bacterium (assembly GCA_913041325.1). Next base: position 1,978 of record CAJWHU010000223.1, read on the forward strand.
TCTAATAGTTGCGAGCATTACAGTCTGAAACCCCGCCAGTTTGGCTGCCTCTAATTTTACTGTGTATTCTTGATTGGGTATCCATTTTGACCCAGTGACTCTCACTTGCCTTTTATTTATCGCTTGATATTGGGCATCTGAAACATCGAGATGCCCTCCTGGTTCATATAGAATAAATGGGTTTGAGTTTTCGTAAAGCATATGAGCTGAAACAGAATCCGGCGAACAAAATGCGTCCTCGGCCATCGCCTCAACTGTGAAGCCATTCTTATCAACCTCTAAAAGAATTACACCGCTTTGTGGATTGGAAGAACAAAAAGCACCACATTCTGCAA
>CAJWHU010000224.1 GCA_913041325.1 uncultured Fidelibacterota bacterium
GATGTCAGAAATTCAATTAAAAATTCTAAATAATTGTTCCAAATTCCTTAATGAATCAGGAACCTTGGTTTACGCCACATGCTCTATGGAACCAGAAGAAAACTGGGGCGTAGTTGAAGAGTTTCTAAAGTCAAATAAAGATTTTTTCATTGACACCATTCCCCCAACAGTACCTAAAACTTGGATTGATAAAAGAGGCGCGTTAAGTACCATTCCTTTTGAGCATGGAGTTGATGGATTATTTGCAGCAAAAATGGTGCGGGCTTGATAAAAGTTTTTTTCATATACTTTTCCACATTTATATTTTTGTGTCTAGGAGTAATTATGACTTTTGACATATTTATAATGCCCTCTTATGTCAGAATGGGTTCAGGAAAGTACATGGTTAATGTTATAAATAAAGAACTGGATTACGCAAAAAAGGTGTTAAAGTCTGAGGGTTATCGAAGCATTATTTCGGATACTCTTTTCTCATCATCGTATGAACCAGGTACAATAGTTGATCAATATCCTGCGCCTAATACCCGTGTAAAAGCGGGGCGAACCATAAGATTAAAAATATCACAACCCGAAAAAATGGTTCTAATACCTGATTTGATTGGGAGGTCATTGAGGAGTGCAGAGCTTGCACTGAACCAGGTTGGACTGGAGATAGATACTGTCTATGAGGAATATAACTCTGACGTTCCAAATGGTAATGTCACTTGGCAATACCCTAAGGGAGAAGATAAATTAAACCGAGGCATGGGGGTTCATTTAACAATTAGTTTGGGAGTACCTCCAAATTTTTTTCAAGTCCCGAATTTATTCGGTCTTAGTAAAAGAAAAGCGCTCATAGATTTAGAAAAGTCTGGATTCATGTTAGGAAAAATATTTTATCGTCAAAACGAAGATTTAATCCCATACACCGTTTTGGATCAATCAATATCAGCAGAGACTGTTTTAGAAAAACCAACAAAAATTGATTTGACTGTAAGCGTTTTAGATATGCAGGATATATTCAACCAGATGATTGATAAGTGAAAGTTGTACAAAAAAATGAGCTATTTCGCAAAGCCATACATCTTTTCACATCGATATTTCCCATACTTTACACCTCCTCTCTTGGGAATAAATCCTCGGTATTATTTCTTTTAGTTTTATTGACAATTTTCTCGATTAGCCTTGAAATTTTAAGGAACAGAAATAAGCTATTAAAATTAGCATTCAATCGTTCGTTTAGTTTCATGCTGCGAGAAGAGGAAAAAAACGGGCAAGTTACTGGAGCAACATGGCTTCTAATTAGTTTTATCATAACTATTAGTATATTTTCGAAAGATATTGCATTCCCTGCTATGATATTTTTAACTGTAGGTGATTCCTCTGCCGCTGTAATAGGTAAGTTATTGCCAGTGGGCCAAATTGGATCAAAACATATTTCAGGCTCAATCGCAGGTTTTCTTGCCTCTTTTATTGTGATTTTCTATCTAAATCATAACATCTCGATTTTAGTTGTATTAATTGGTGCATTTGTAGCCATGTTTATCGAGTTAATTCCATTACGTGTGAATGATAATTTAACTATACCAATCATATCTGGTTTTGCGATGCAAGCTGTTAACAAATTCGTATGACCTTTTTAAATCCACCTGTATTTTTGCTTTTATTGGCTGTCGCTATACCAATCACTATCCATATATTAAGCAACATAAGGCGTAATAGAGTTGAATTCAGTAGTATTAGGTTTATTAAAAGTTTAGAAAAAAGTTCATTGAGAAATGTAAAGTTGAGGAAAATTACTCTTTTAATTATCCGGATTTTGTTTATCATTTTCTTAGTCTTAATGATGTCAAGACCAGTGACAAAAGCATTTCTTCCAGGATGGTTATCTGCAAGGCAGGACTCTAGATTGGTTGTTATTCTTGATAATTCGGCTAGCATGTCCGCAAAAAACTATGATAGGTCTAACTTAGAAATATCCAAAAATCTTGCGATGACAATAATGCCATTATATGAAGAAGAAACCAAAATAATCATATCACAGACTTGTCCTCCAAAAGTCGTGTTTAATGGAAGATCTGATGACCCCCTATTGCGCAATGCGATAAAAGCAATAAAACCCAGTTCATCACATGATGATATATGGTTGACAATAAATAGTCTGATAGGGCCAAAAAAAAGTGAGCCTATAAAAGAGTGTATTGTTTTTAGTGATCTTATGTACGGTCCAGATTCTATGTTGATAAGGAATGTTGATGAATTTGAAAGATGGAGGTTTTATTTTATTAAACCAAAAAATATAAATGACAATCT
>CAJWHU010000225.1 GCA_913041325.1 uncultured Fidelibacterota bacterium
AATGGGAAAACCAAGGATCAGATTTAATTGTTCAGGTTGATCATTCTTTTATCGATAATCTTCAGTCGTCTCCCTTGTATGTTTTGAAAATACCAGTTTTGCCATACCTCGATAAGCCTGAGGTGCAGATCATCATAAAAGATAAGATTGCCGATATATCTATTGGCTCATACAAATCTAAAATTACTTATATGTACGAGATTAGAGACTTCACGAATGGTAATCTATCTCTTGAATATAAAACCCCTTTTCAAGTATCAGAACCTGGTATATTACATGTTCAAGCTATAAACGAAAATTATTTACCAAGTGAAACTACTGTATTGCCAATCAATATTTTGAAAGAGGAGAACGGTCTTGTTCGCAAGACGTACAGCGGGGAATACGATAGCTGCTCGCAAATGAAAAATGAAAGTTCAAAAGAAGAAAATATTGTGTACGACTTTAACATTGATTCAAATAAAAAAGATAATTTTGGATATATTTTCTCTGGATATATAGAAATTGATTATCCTGGGACGTATGAGTTCCAAACTATTTCTGACGATGGCTCAAGATTATTTATTAATTCTAAATTAATTGTAGATAATAACGGCCTACATAGTAAAAAGGCGGAAGTTGGACCAATTAAATTAGATCAAAAAAGATATAAAATAGTTGTGGAATATTTTGAAAGAGGTGGTCAAGAGACATTAGAAGTAAGTTGGAGAGGCCCAGGATTCGAATGGAGCACGATTCCTGCTTTTAGGTTATTTCAAAGTGATTAAATAAATAGGGCGTGGCTATATGACAAAAAAAATTGATAGGAGAACATTTATTAAAGCGTCAGTTGCGGCTGGAGGAGCAGCGGCAATACTTCCGCAGACAATATTTTCCTCAAGTGCAAAAAAAAGAATAAAATTAGGATTCATTGGAACAGGCCTTAGAGGGCAGTGGATGTTATGGTTAGCTACAAAATATCCCGATGTCGACATACCTGCTATTTGTGATATTGATGATAAAATGATTCATGATGCATTAAAAATTGTTAAAGAGAGCGGGAAACCTAAGCCAAATGTTTATAAAAATGGTGATGAAGATTTTTTAAATATGGTTGACAATGAAGAATTGGATGGAGTGTATATAGCTACTCCATGGAAGTGGCATCACCCCATGTCTGTTGCTGCTATGAAATCTGGAAAACACGTTGGTACGGAGGTGCCTGCCGCGCTTACAGTAGAAGAATGTTGGGACCTCGTAAAAACATCTGAGCGGACTGGTAAATTATGTATGATTATGGAAAATGTATGTTACCGTCGTGATGTGATGGCAGTTTTAAATATGGTTCGCCAAAATATGTTTGGTGAATTACTACATTGCCAAGGGGGATACCAGCATGATTTGAGGCATGTAAAATTTAATGATGGCGTGAATCCATATGGAGGAGGTGTAGAATTTGGTAGTAAAGGATTTTCAGAGGCTAGGTGGAGAACCCAACATTCTGTAGACCGTAATGGTGATCTCTACCCAACACATGGCTTGGGTCCAGTGAGTCCTATGTTGAATATTAATCGAGGTAATAAAATGGTTTATTTGACTTCTACAGCTACACAAAGTAGAGGGTTGCATAAATACATTGTTGAAAAAGGTGGAAAAAATCACCCGAATGCCAATATTAATTTCAAGTGCGGTGATATTGTAACAACAGTCATAAAATGTGAAAATGGCGAGAGCATTGTACTTAGCCATGACACAAATAATCCTAGACCATATTCTTTAAATTTTCGGGTGCAGGGTACTCAGGGAATATGGCAAAAAGATGCTCGATCTATGTATATAGAAGGAGTAAGCAAAGAGGAACATCGCTGGGAAAGTGAGCAAGACTTTTTGGAAAAATATGACCACCCTCTTTGGAAAAAGTTTGAAAGTCAGGCTGAGGGTTCTGGGCATGGGGGAATGGATTTTTTTATTCTTAGAGCGTTTATTGAATCATTAAAAGGTGCAGATCCTGTAATCGACGTTTATGATTCAGTAAGTATGAGCGTAGTTTCTCCCCTGAGTGAAAAATCAATTCGTCGTGGGAGTGCTCCTGTAAAAATACCAGATTTCACGCGAGGAAATTGGAAAACAAACAAACCTATTTTTGGTCTAGATAATTACATGTAAATGATACTTTCTTATCTAGACTGGGGCATTATTGCCATTTTTTTTATGCTATCTTTGGGGATAGGTGTTTGGTCTTCAAAAAAGGCTGGAAAGGATCTCGAGTCTTTTTTTCTAGCAGG
>CAJWHU010000226.1 GCA_913041325.1 uncultured Fidelibacterota bacterium
GACAAACTATCATCAAAGTGCCAAAGACTATGACAACTCTACAGGAATCCCTAGTGTTGAGTATACCTACGTTAATGGAGAAAGAAATGGACAGATGAGAAAGTACTACCCCTCCGGGCAATTAGAGGTTGAGGGTAAATTTTATGGAATGCATAAGGTAGGTAATTGGATATATTATGACACGCATGGTATTGTAATAGATAGCTTAAATTGCAACATCATAAGATGCAATGAATTATGATAAAAGCTAACAGGGTAATTAGAATTAATTTAAACTATTTTTCAAATGTAAATTTGAGTATGTCTTTTTTTTATGCGACACTAATTTTTTTATCCACCATCACCTGGTCGCAGCCTGAAAATGAACTAACTATAATTATTTCAGATGAGGATAAGTTTGTTTTTCATCCTGAAAAAATTTATGTAAGGGACAACCTCTTTTACAGTGCGAATACAGATTCGCTTTTCACGGGAAGGTTCAGTGCCCACCTCAAATACAGAAATAATAAGAAAATATTAGAATGTACAATTACTAGGGGAATGAAAAGTGGATACCTATCGCAAAGTTATAATAGAGATGCGAAAGTTATTGGCATTAATGGTTTATATGTTAACAACAAGAAAGAGGGGAACTGGATATGGATTGAGCCTGAGATGGGCTGGAAGTATGAGTCTCGATTCGGTTTGGATCAGCAGGTTGTTACAAGCATAGACTATGTCAATGGCAGGAAAAATGGTCATGTGTCAGTCTATAAACTGGATGCGTCTGAAACATATAATAATAAATCTAACCGTCATAATAATATGCTTATAGTCAAGGGCGTGTACCTTGATGGAAGAAGGCAGGGAATATGGCAATTTTATGATGATATTTTTAGTGAACACGACCGTAACACCATACCCTATGATTTAGATAAATCATTCGATCTTTATACAGGAGGATTACCAATTTTCTGGACGAGAGAGCGGGTATATGATTCATCAGTACTACAAGAAGAAAAATGCAGGGAGCCATATAGAGATTTGGATTGCGCTGACTACCAGGAAAAGTATTCAAGTAATATATATAAGTTTAACCCACCAGAGATAGTTTCACCAAAATCTAAAACTAAAATAACAGAGCAAATGTTTACAGTTAAGGACTATATGGGTGAGGATGTTGAGATCAATCCGGTGCTATTCTTGCAGCACATAAATAAATACCACGCAAATGGCATTAGTATTCACAAGCAAGACGGACGGTCATTTAAAATTGATAATGATCTCAGGGAGAGACTAAAACTGATAACATTTTGGCAATAAATCATTAAACTTGTAACATAATATATAGATATTCTCTAATTACTGCCTTGCCAAAAGTCTCAATAAAACTCCTTTCAACAATATCTCACTTAACTACACTTATTTTTGGTGTGGCTCTGGGTCTTAGTTCTGCCATTTTTTATCAACACTTCTATGCAATTTTTGTTTCAAAACTCTCGATTCATGTCGCAGGCATGGTTGTAATTGCGGTGATTTTGAGGTTATTGACAATTTTAATGTGGAATCAATACAATACTGATTTTACTAAGCTAAATCAATTCCTAATCGATGATGAAAGGTAAAAATTTTATAATGATATTATTCACATTCTTTATTGTTTTTACAATTTCGCTATTTACTTATTTGTATTTTGGTGGTTGGTTTGATCGTTTTCTAAGTGGCGGCTTTAAGGCGCTGTACTAAATTATCCTTTTGGTTTTAGAGCTAGTTTAAATAAAGCGAAATAACTGTTTGAAAAAATATTTTAAAATCGTAGCTGCATACCTATTGCTGACCATATTTAGTTGTAGCGATGTGAAAAGCATCATTGATGGTGGCGCTTTTGCTGACCCAAGCGGGAACTCTATAAAAACTTTTTACATATACGATTATGTCAATCTTAATAAGTTAAACGACCATTTAAGGAAAACTAGTAGCCCAGACCAAAGCACTACCGTCAACTATTATTTTTCACATAACTCTAACATACCCAGTAGCTCATTAAAATATGCTAAAAGTATTCCAGATGCTAAAAATATTATCAAAGATTATTGCCATAGTATAAAATATATTGGCCTGAAAGACAGCTTGGGAATCTTCACGTTAATTAGTTGCGCTGATGCGCCCAAGAATGAATATTGTAGTTGTTCAGAACTAAGTTTTCAAAATTAAATATTAAGGAGTTTGTATGGTATCAAAAGTACTTTATGAAGGTAGCCTTCGTACCAGAGCAGTG
>CAJWHU010000227.1 GCA_913041325.1 uncultured Fidelibacterota bacterium
ACTGCATTCAAAATGATTCATTACTACAGCGACTTTTACAGAATTATTAGCATTGGCCAATAATATTTTTGCATCATTGTATTTTAATTCAGTTAGCTGTTCTATAATTCTTACACCTCTGTCAACTAATTTATCATTAACGGTCTTCAGATCAACCATCAAATTATTGTAAACTTTACCAAGTTTTATCATAGTTGCAGTGGAAATCATATTTAGAACCATTTTTGTTGCTGTTCCAGCTTTCATCCTTGTTGAGCCTGTTATCACTTCTGGCCCAGTATCTACGACTATAGTGGTATCAACATCAGCTGATAAATAAGGGACAGAGTTTGTGATTAAATAAATAGTTTTCGCTTCAAAACTGTTTGCATACTCTAGAGCACTTACAACAAACTTGGCTGCACCGCTACATGATATTCCGATGACTACGTCATTTTTATTGATATTATATTTTTTTAATTCCATTTTGGCCTTTGAAGACTCATCCTCTGCTCCTTCAATGGATTGTTTCAGGGCAACATCTCCACCTGCAATGATTCCTATAAATAAATCTTTTTCAGCAGAAAAGGTGGGGGGGATTTCAGAAGCATCAAGGACACCCAACCTTCCACTTGTTCCAGCACCGACATAAAATACCCTACCTCCGCATTTAATTGCATTTACAGCATATCTGACAGCGCTATCTATCTGGGGTATTGCATCTCGAACTGCTCCTGCTACAGATGAATCCTCTTCATTGATAGTATTGAGTATTTGAGTGATTCCCATTTTACCAATACGATTAGATATTGGATTTTGTTGCTCTGTTTTTAGGTCGCCGCGTTTTTTCATCCAGTGTAAATTACTTTATAGTGAAGATGTGGAAAAACATAACTATTGAACTTCCAAAATTAGATCTAGAATATTTAAGTAATGAATTATTTAATCTAGATATTATATCTGTTTTAATAGAAAAAAAAAATAAACCAAATAAATCAAATTGGTTTGATGATGGTATTAACCCACTAAAATATGATCATCGGTCGCACAAAATTTCAGTATTGATTGATGGGGAAAAACCTACTAATCTTTTTATAAGAGAATTAATGAAACTCCTAAAACTTAAAACTGAACCAAAATATAATGAGCAAAAATTTATTGATCAAAATTGGGTTGAATACACTCGACAATTTTTTGGCCAAATTGAAATAACTAAAACCCTAAAAATTTTACCTCCGTGGATTGAAATTGACAGCTATCAAGGAAGATCCATTATTATTAATCCTGGTTCTGGCTTTGGCACAGGCACGCATCCCACAACTCAATTATGCCTTGAATGGATAGAAAAAAATCTTGTTATAAATGAAAGTTTATTAGACTTCGGTTCTGGTTCTGGAATACTTAGCATTGCTGGTAAAAAATTTGGTTCTGGGACCACTGTAGGTATAGAGATTGACCCAAAAGCGATTAAAAATGCAGAGGAAAATTGTAAGCTAAATAACGTAGAAATTTCATTCCATAGTACAATCTCTGAAAGTTCTGAAAAACTATTCGACACAGTGATTTCTAACACATTATTTAACACATTGATTCATATAAAAGAGGATTTAAAGTTATGTACTGGTAAAAGATTGATTTTGGCTGGTGTTCTCAAGAATCAAAGTCAGAAAATCATGGATGCATATTCTGATTGGATAGAATTAAAAATTTGCGAGGAAAAAGGTGAATGGGTTTTATTGGAGGGCATTTTATAACTTCTGAAAATACCTTTCCGCTTCCTCCATTACCTTTGGAGCGAGGAGTAATGTTCCAATCATCGTAGGTATAACCATGAGAGCATACGCGCTATCAACAAAATTAATGGCAATATCTATTGAGGATACTGACGCAACTATAATCATAATTACGTAAAACCAGTTGTAGGCATATTTCCACTTTGTTCCAAAAAGATAGGTGGTGCATTTTTGACCATAATAGGAATAACCAAACATAGTTGATAAAGCAAAAGTCAATACGGCAATGCTCAGAAAAATTGCACCGATTATGCCTAACTCCTTATTAAATGCAGCAGCCGTTAATGAAACACCGTTTAGTTCTTGATTATACACACCACTAATTAAAATAATCAGTGCTGTCATAGTACAGACTATTATAGTATCGATGAATGGTCCTAGCATCGCTACCAATCCTTCCCGAACAGGTTCTTTTGTCTTAGCTGCTCCATGTGCCATTGTTTCTGTTCCTGTCCCTGC
>CAJWHU010000228.1 GCA_913041325.1 uncultured Fidelibacterota bacterium
TAAAGACAACGGATTCTATTCCTGCAGGTACGGATATTTCTATGAGTGTTTTTAATCTTGAGAAAGAATAGAATTTTAGCGTCGGCATTGGAATGATAAATCTATTGCTAAACCATATACACAAAGCTAAAACTGCTCCAATTGAAAATGAAATACCCCAAGCATACGCTGCCCCTACTACACCCATTGCCTCAAACCCAAACTGACCATTGACTAAGGCTATGAGAAGAAAAACATTAATTACGTTAACAATAAGATTTATGATTAATGGAGTAATTACATCTCCGGCTGCTCTTAATGCTGCACCAACTATGAATAAGATTGCCAGACCAGGGACAAAAGATAGTGATATTTGTAAATATTCAACTGCTAATTTCTGACTTAGCTCATCTAGCCCAAAGGCTCCTATAATTTCATCGCCGGCAATAAAAAATATTAAAGTTGAAGAAACTCCAAAGATAATAGCGACTATTGTTGATAATAAAGTTACTTCGGCAGCTTCAATTGGCTTGTTTCCTCCAATTGCTCTTGCTACTAGAGCATGTGTGCCTGTAGCTGTCGCCATGAGTACTGCCTGTAAAAAAAAGAATATTCTTTGACCCGTTCCAACAGCAGCCATAGCTTCTGTTCCCAAAGAACCGACTGCTTTTAGAGCAACTATACTTACGAAAGCAAATAAGATGTTATTAAGGATTGATGGCCAAGCAAGGCCCCATACAGACAGAGTTTCTGGACTGGATGGAGAATCTACCAGCTCTTCATTTGCACTTTTATCTATAGAATTCAAATTTTTATCCTTCTATCCATCTAGAAAGATAATCAGTTAAATCTTCCGGTTTTTTTGTTCTAGCTGTTGTCCAATCATCAATAAAAGGTGAATTTAGAACTTGCTTATCTTGATCAATCACTAAAACAGTTGGAACCCCATATAATTTTTCAATTCCAAATTTTTTGGGTATGTGTAAATTTTTATCAAATCTCCCCACGTCTATATGTTGAACTATGTAATTTTTGTTGATAACTTCTTTCACTTCGCTGCTTTTGAGCATACCGGCAAGAACTCTACAATCTGGACACCAATTACCGCCAAGAATTAACAATAATTTTTTGTTTGGTTCAAGAGAATTGATAGATTTAGCTAATAATGCGTCTGCATCCGCAGAGGTATCGTATGGTTTTGCGGGAACTTGAAGAGATTCAGGGCTTCTTAAGTAAAACGCTGTTATTCCATCTGGAGTTACAATTTCTAGATTCTTCAGGGGACTTATTTCAATTAATTTACCTCTAGGCCCATCGGTCAATAAAAGTATGTTTCCGTTGGGATGCTGCAGAATATTTCTAAATCTATGGTTTAGTTCTTGAAATAAATTATCTTCTGACGAATTTAATGTCTCATTAAATGAAATCTTAGAAACTTTTTTTGCTTTTAAAGATGAAATCATCAAAGAATTTTTCCATTCAGGAAAATTATCTCCTGTGTAGTAAATCATTCCAGAAGGTGCAATTGATGGAACCCAATATTTAATTGGCTGCTCCATACCATCCATTTCTGTGAAAGGAGATATAATTGCTCCAGAATAATCACGACCATAGGTGATGGCAGGCCAACCGTAATTTTTACCTGATTGAATAATATTTATTTCGTCACCACCGAAAGGTCCATGCTCATGTTCAATGATTTGCCCATCATTCAGTTGAATTAATCCTTGTGGATTTCTATGGCCATAAGAAAAGATATCGTCAAGAGCTCTATTATCTTTAATGAAAGGATTATCATCTGGAATAGATCCATCTCTGTTGATTCTAATTAATTTTCCAAAATGGTTATCCAAAAATTGAGCTTGCTCACGATGGTCAAAGCCATCACCACTTGAAATAAGCAAAGTTCCATCAGAAAGAAAAAGTATTTTTGCTCCATAATGAGCACCAGTTCTTCGATTTGCCTTTGCTCTAAAAATTTCTTTGACGTTTTCTAGCTTCTCTCCATTCAATGAAGCTGAAGATACAGCCAAGGTATTAGTCCCATCAAAACTATTTAAACTTGTGTACGAGAAAAAAATTGTTTTATCCTCTTTGAAGTTTGGACTAACTTTAATTTCAGACAGTCCGCCTTGGCTTCTAAAGTGAATCTTAGGTAGGCCTTTGATATCTTTTAACTCTCCAGAAGATAAATTCAAAAGCTTAAGCTTTCCGACTTTTTCAGTAATTAATAGTTTATCCTCAGA
>CAJWHU010000229.1 GCA_913041325.1 uncultured Fidelibacterota bacterium
GTGTACTTAAATGGGTTGTTGTTTGAATTTTTGGGAACAACCCCTCTTGAAAATAACTGATTAGGAGTTAAAGAATACAATGAGGTTGTGTCCATAAGTTGAGAAGACCATAAATCATCCATCGTGCTGTCTTCATTTCTAGGCTGAGGCGGGAAGTGAGCGACGCTACCTTTTTGTTGATGCATTCTATAAAAGTGTTGAAAAAAAGCTTCTCGAATAGTCTGCATGTTAGCTATATTTCTTTCTCCCTGCATTTCTTCTGCAACAGAGGTGTATCTTGGAACTGCAAAACTTAGTAATGTTCCAATCAAAGCCACTGTGACAACCATTTCAGTCATGGTGAATCCAGATCTCTTTTGTGAGTAATTCTCTAACATATTCTTTGTAATAATTAAGTCCATAATCTAAAAAGGCTCTAATATTCATTAGAGCCTTTTTCAGTAATTTAAATTTAAAACTTATCGTTCTAAAATTAGTCTCCGACTCCTGAGGTACGCTCACCAAGTGTTCCTACAACTTGATCACCGTCTGACACGTTGGTATCTGGATCATAATCCCAATGATATACTGTACCGTCATTTCTCATGTGAGTAATATTTCCAGAACTTGTAGTAAATCTCCATTCTCCATCATTTGCTGCATCAGCATCATCGCTAGCATAACCTGCTGGCTTTGTTTCTAAAGCATCCCATGGATTGGTTGGCCACTGACGATTACCCTGACTCATCATTTGTTCTGTAGCATACTGTTCGAGGCCAGCTTTGATTGCATTAACAACTGCATCTTCGGCAGCTTCTTCCGCTTTTTGAACAGAGGTCATATATCGAGGTATTGCAACTGCTGCTAGGATACCGAGAATAATAGTAACCATGATCAATTCAATTAATGTAAATCCTTTGTTATCTCTCATTTTTAACTCCTTTATTATTTTTTCCTTTGGTTTGTGGTTTTCTAAGTGCTATTAAAATTATTATGGTTGTAATTTTTTATTAAATGCTGCAGGACTCTCCAAATCAGCAACAAAAATAATCGGTGGTGTTGATTGAGATCCACTACCTGAACCGCCAATTACTGTGTATATGTAGTGACCATCCTGGAAAGGACTCATTATAGCGTCGCCACCAAACAAATCTAAAAATTCCTCAGAGCCATTTTTAGGAGTAAAAGTGTATCCGTCTTGACCTGGGTATACATCACCTTCTGCATCTTCAGAATCATCTAAATCTGCATTCCCCATTGGCTTATCGTCAAAAGCAGGATTTGTACTACCAAAAACAGAAACCCATTTTGAAGCCTCGGGACTTAAGAAACCAAGAAACCTAGCATCATCACCCTCTAAATCAAGGTTTAGTTCTTCAGTTGGTGTATAATAGACAATATTACCATTAGCATCTTGCCCAGATTCTTCAAGTCCGTACCCACCATTGTGTGGAACATTCTTGTCAAATTTTTCTTGACCTGGGAATCTGCCACGTCCAGCTTCAGTTACTTGTGTATTGTAAAAGTTGTTGGCTGCTTTTAAAATTTTATCAATGTCGGACATAGTCTTTTTTTCTTTAGCACCTTCACCTACACCTGAAAATTTAGGTGCGGCTGTAGTGGCTAGTGTAGCCATCATTGCTGTAGTAACAGCAAATTCTGCTAAGGACTGTCCATTTACTTTTTTTAATTTTTTTAAGATATTATTCATTTTTAGTTCCCAATTGATATTTTCATTAAATATTAAGCAAAATCTATGCCAAAACATACTTAGTTTTAGTACTATCTAAATATTTTTGAGTTTGCAAAACTGTCGCCGAGATAAAACTCAAAATATCTTCGATTTTCAAGCACTGTTTTATACAATATTGATTTTTAAATATTTGTCTCATTTTGATAAACTTCTGTATTTTTACGATACACTGTAAATAAGTGATACACTCAACTTTATGGCTTCACTACGATGTTAATTTGGCTAGGATTTTCAATGTCAGCAATGAAAAGAGTCGGTGAATCGGATTGAGATCCCGATCCTGATCCTGGAAATACTTGAAATACATAATGTCCATCTTGGAAAGGACTTTCTAGCATTTCATCACCAAACAAACCTGACCAAATTTCTGAAACTTCTGGATAGTCAC
>CAJWHU010000230.1 GCA_913041325.1 uncultured Fidelibacterota bacterium
GTGCGATAGGGTACTAGGCCTACAACTAATTCATTTGAAAATGAATAGAGTAATGACCATCCTTAAACGGCCCAAATAGGTCCTGTACGTCTGGGTGTCCTACAGGCTCACCCGAATAGTCTCTAATTAAATTCTGCTCTGAAACATATGCAACATAAAAGCTGTGATCGTTTTCCGCCAACAGATGGTAGTATGGTTGCTCTTTATGTGGTCTACTGTCTTCAGGAATAGATTCATACCACTCATCAGTATTACTAAACTCTGGATCAACATCAAAAACAACACCTCTAAAAGGGTGTTTTTTATGTCGAACAATCTGTCCCAGATGATATTTTGCGCTTTTAGTAAACATTTTAGAGGTATAGTTAATTGTTCCTTCCAGAATTGTCTAGGCCGACATCTTTTAAAAAGATAGAAATTATAAAAAATATTCCAAAATAGTTGTTTAGTACTTTAGAAAAATTGATCTTTCAGTTAATGGTTTTAAAAGAGAAAAAGATGAGCAGTTACTTAAAGATATTTTTATTATGCTTTGCAATTGGCTCATGTAGCTTTGTCAACTTTGATGCCCCACGAAATATGGATAATGCTTGCTCAATTTTGCAGCAACGCCCCTCATTTAATCGCGCATTTCAAAAAACAAAACGTAAATGGGGAGCACCTATTCACGTTCAAATGGCGATTTTACATCAAGAGAGTAAGTTTATTCCAAATGCAAAAACACCGAGAAAATACTTTCTTGGAATTATTCCTTGGGGGCGTCAAAGTTCAGCCTATGGTTACGCCCAAGCTTTGGATGGAACATGGGCTGATTATAAGAAGTCTTCCGGAAGACGCTTTGCCAGTCGTTCAAATATTCATGATGCTACTGATTTCATGGGCTGGTATATGCAAGAATCCAGAAGGCGATTGGGGATCAAAATGTCAGACACGAAAAACCAATATCTAGCATATCACGAGGGGCATGGGGGCTTCGAAAGACGTTCCTTTAGAAAAAAGTCATGGTTACTAAATGTATCAGAGAAAGTAGCTAGACGCAGCAATACCTACAAAAAACAACTCAAAAGATGCGGCCGCGCTTAGAAATACCTCTAGTTTTTCACCCGCCGTTTATTCGTCTCTAATGGAATTGAAAACAAGGTGTCATTCAGTTTTTTAGGATACTCAATATCTTTTAACAATATGGATGTAGACGAACCATTTTCATTTATTATGGTGAACTTCTCTAGCTCTGGTTTGGCTCCGGTAAATATCAGTTCAACACTACCAAGCTCAGGAGTCTTAGGATCTCTTATCATTAAAACTCCCTTTTCATCACTTACTTTATAATTTCCAACTATTCTCGAATTCAACAAATCCACTTCACCCTTAAGTATTAATGAAATAGGATTATTTCTAATAGGATAAGTTATTGGCTTATCATCACCGTTAGGATCAAAAATAGCCAAAGCTCCAGCAGAAACTAAGACCAATGTATTATCTGGTTTATAGTATTCGAACCGCATACGGCCTGGTCGTTTTATTAAAATTGTACCGGATGATATAGTATCGTCAGGGTTGGTTTGTGAAAAATCAGCCTTTAAGATTTTTAGATTTTGTAAGTATTGAGATATATTTGCTAGAGAGTATGGATCTGCCTTTAAAATTGAACCAATTATTAAGAAAGCAAAAAAAAGTAGAATTTTAAAATAATTTTCAATCATACCCAACTGTTCAATAAGGTTATAATTTTCTTTTTACTAGCAATATTTAAGATCAAAATAGTTTTGACTTTCAGTTATTCAGGGATCAAAATTTCTCTCTTACCCACATGATTAGCCGGACTTACGAGACCTTGATCTTCCATTTGCTCAACTAATCGCGCTGCCTTATTATAGCCTATTGCTAGTTTTCGCTGTATATAACTGGTAGAACATTTACGGTCCTGTCTCACGATTGCAACTGCTTGATCATAAATTGCATCTTCACCGTCGGTATTGCCACCCAAACCTAGAACCTGATCTATGCCGTCCACTTTATCATCTGTTGGACCGTCCACTACGCCACTTTTATACTCTGGTGGACCAAAGGCCTTTAAATGATTAACAATTTCCTCAACCTCTTCATCAGAAACAAAAG
>CAJWHU010000231.1 GCA_913041325.1 uncultured Fidelibacterota bacterium
AATCTTTCATATTTTCTTTTAAATCATCCCATAGCTTAGACATACCGCTTTCCTCAATCTAACCCAACAAATATATAAAACTAATAAAACTAAAAAAATATTAATTGTAACTCACACTTAATTAAACTTTTATCTGATAACACCATTTTATGTCATCAAGTTTCTTCAGCTCAGAAATCTCAGCATTATCTAAGGGCCTTTCGAGCCTAATAACTGCAAATGCCTCATTATTGGCCTTGTTTCTGCTCAGCAAATAAGCTGCTATGTTGATCCCTATTCTTCCGAATAGTGTACCAATTTTACCGACAACCCCAGGCACATCAACATTGCATAAGAGGATCATATTGCCTTTTGGTGTAATCTCCATATCTCGCCCTAAAATATTGATCAAGCGGAGGTTCTTGTGATCAAAAACACTACCGCTAATTTCATATATTCTGCTTTTTGTTTTAACACATGCGGAAATTATGTTTTGATAATTTGAATCATTATTTCTGTAACTCAATTCAACTTGAATTCCTAACTCTTTAGCTATAGTGTCAGCATTTATATAATTAACTCTGTCCGGCAAATTCGGTTTAAGCAAACCTTGTAGTAAAGATGTTAAAACAGGTCTCATATCCTCATTAGTCCCTTGGCATTCAACTACAACATTTAATATTGGCTCATCTATCAATTGACTTAATATTGATCCAAGCATTTCACCTAATTTTAAAAAATAACGAAGCTCTTTAAATAATAGAGCGTTTTGAATTGGCATGTTTAAAACATTCGAAAGTTTGCCATCATTTAAATAATCACGAACTTGTTCACATATCAACTTGCTCACACCCTCTTTAGCTTCTGAAGTTGAGGCACCTAAATGAGGAGAAAGCAAAATATTTTTTGCACTTAATAATGGGTTGCTATCCTCCAGTGGTTCAGTACTGAAAACATCAACAGCTGCTCCAGCAATAGTATTGTCATTGAGAACTTTAGCTAGATCAGCTTCATTTATTATTCCGCCACGAGCTACATTTATAATTCTTGCTGTTGGTTTCATCTTCTTCAAGTTGGAATAATTAAACAGATTTTTTGTTGAACCATTTAAGGGAATGTGAAGCGTTATGTAATCTGCACTTTTAATTACACTATCTAGATCTAAAATTTCTATTTCCTCTTTTTCAAAATTTTCGTCATTTACGTAGGGATCATAACCAATGATCTTCATACCAAAAGATTTACATCGTGTAATCACCTCCTTTCCAATCTTACCAAGCCCAATGACGCCAATGATCTTATTCTTCAGTTCTGTACCTATCAAATCATGGCGGCCCCATTGACCATTTATTAGTTTATCGTGGGCGATATGTAAATTTCTTGATAGTGCCAGTAATAAAGCGATAGTATGCTCGGCGGCAGAGATAGTATTCACGTCTGGAGTATTAATTACAACAATGCCTTTCCTAGTTGCGTAGGTAACATCAATGTTGTCTATACCAACGCCAGCTCTGGCAATAACCTGCAAATTTTTAGCTTTTTTCATCAATTCCTCGTCAACAATCGTACCACTTCTAACTATAATTCCATCCATTTGTTGGATGGTTTTTTTTAATCCAACCTTTTTAGCTTTTTGAGGATTTACAACTTCTATTCCACTATTTTCAAGTATCTGAACGCCAGTGGTAGAAATAGGATCGGAGATTAGGACTTTAGCCACTTTAATTTTTATTAATCAATTTTGGGAGCGAATTAAATTTAATGCAGATCCTGCTTTAAACCATTTGATTTGAGTGTTATTATAAGTATGATTACAATATATTATTTCCTCGTTTCCATCATCATGTTTTATAAGCAAACGCAATGGGACATTTTCTTCCATTTCGGTCAAATTTAATAATCCAAAGGTATCGTCCTCTTTTATTTTTTTATAATCAGACTTTTTTGAGAAAGTTAAAGCTAACATACCTTGCTTTTTAAGATTTGTTTCATGAATTCTTGCAAAAGACTTGACTAAAACAACCCTGACACCAAGGTGTCTAGGCTCCATTGCTGCATGCTCACGTGAAGATCCCTCACCGTAGTTCTCATCACCAACAATAATTGTTGG
>CAJWHU010000232.1 GCA_913041325.1 uncultured Fidelibacterota bacterium
AAAGCAAGAAAAAGACTTCAGAAGGAAAGAGAAAATAGTATAATGGACCAAGGTAATAAAATTATTTTTGAGGGAAACAAATTAAATGTTCCGGATGATCCTATCATCCCATTTATTGAGGGCGATGGAATAGGAGCTGATATTTGGCATTCATCACAGCTTGTTTTTGACAGCGCTGTTAAAAATGCTTATAACGGTAAAAAACAGGTTGTTTGGAAAGAAATTTATGCAGGTGAAAAAGCAAATAAGCTTAAAAATTCTTGGTTACCTGAAGAAACATTAGACGCAATAAAAGAATATTTAATTGCTATAAAGGGTCCATTAACTACACCTGTTGGAGGAGGTATGCGCTCCTTGAATGTCACATTAAGACAAGTTCTTGATTTATATGCCTGTGTTAGACCAGTCACCTGGTTCAATGGCGTTCCTTCGCCAGTAAAAGATCCCTCGTTGGTGGATATGGTAATTTTTAGAGAAAATACAGAAGATATTTATGCTGGAATTGAATGGACGAACGGAACAGATGGTTTAGAGAAGGTAAAAAGATTTCTTATTGATGACATGGGGGTTACAAATATTAGATTTCCCGAAACGGTATCTTTGGGTGTTAAGCCTGTTTCAGTTGAGGGTACAGAACGTATCGTACGCTCCGCAATTAATTATGCCATTAAACACAATCGAGAATCTGTTACATTGGTTCATAAAGGTAATATTATGAAATTTACAGAAGGTAAATTTAAAGAATGGGGATACGATCTTGCCAAAAACGAATTTAACTCAAATGATTTTGAGGGTGGCCCATGGCAGGTTATTGACAATGCTGGCAAATCTTTGATTATTAAGGATGTTATTGCGGATGCATTTTTGCAACAAATTCTGCTACGTCCTGCAGAATACGATGTCATTTGTACTTTAAATCTAAACGGTGATTACATTTCAGATGCTCTTGCTGCTATAGTTGGTGGAATTGGAATCGCACCAGGAGCAAATATTAATTATCAATCTGGTCATGCTATTTTCGAAGCTACCCATGGTACAGCTCCAAAATACGCAGGTAAAGACATGGTAAACCCCTCTTCAGTTATCTTATCAGGCGTAATGATGTTTGAGCACTTAGGATGGCAAAAAGCTGCTGATTTAATTGTCCAAGGCCTAGAAAGATCTATAAAAGCCAAAACCGTTACCTACGACTTTCATCGATTAATGGATAATGCTACCAAAGTCTCTTGTTCCGGTTTCGGAGAGGCCATCGTTCAAAATATGTAGCTTTTTATTATAGTTCAGATTTTCTTATCTTGATTCATCATGTTCATTGACTATACTCAGATTGAACTTCATTCTGGAAATGGGGGTTCTGGTTCTATATCCTTCCGCCGAGAAAAATTTCTTCCCAAGGGCGGTCCTGATGGTGGTAATGGTGGTAATGGTGGTAACGTATACTTACAATCTGATAAAAACATTCATACCCTTCAAGATGTAAGATACAATCGAATTTATCGAGCAAAAAACGGTGGTCAAGGCTCATCAAATTCAAAAACTGGAAAAAATGGTAAAGATCTCATCATTCTAGTTCCTGTTGGAACCATTATTAGAAATATTTCATCTAAAGAAATTGTAGCTGACTTTTCAAAACCCAATCAAAAGGAGATGATCTGTCAAGGTGGAAGGGGTGGTCGAGGTAATATTAACTATAAATCCTCGACTCGACAAACACCCCGATTTGCTCAAAAAGGGAAAAAAGGTGAAAGCGGAACTTTTGAACTCGAGTTGAAGGTATTAGCTGATGTAGGATTGGTTGGTCTACCTAATGCTGGAAAATCAACATTACTATCTGTATTATCAAAAGCTAAGCCTAAAATTGCTGATTATCCCTTCACAACCTTAGATCCCCATTTGGGCATTGTTAAATATGACGAATTTAAATCATTTATAATGGCTGATATTCCTGGACTAATTCATGGAGCCAGTTCAGGAAAAGGCTTGGGTCTAAAGTTTTTAAAGCATATTGAACGAAATAAGATATTGCTATTCTTAATCGATGGTTCTGATAGCAATCCAAAAACAACATTTCATTTATTAAA
>CAJWHU010000233.1 GCA_913041325.1 uncultured Fidelibacterota bacterium
GCTAAGAACAATGCAGCAATTGAAACTCCACCACTAGCAAGGGAATAGACAATTAGGGTATTACTAGGAGGAATAACTAGTCCTGTTGTTGAAGATGTTATATTTACAGCAGCACCAAACTCTTTGGAATAACCTTCTTTTTCCATCTCTGGACCTAATATTGTTCCCATTGCAGAGGCAGATGCCATTGCAGACCCAGCAATAGCTCCCATTAACATCGCAGAAACAATATTTATTAATGCTAGCCCTCCAGGTAAAAAACCAACGAGGGTCTTTGCAAATGAAATCAATCGATTAGCTATACCACCCTTACTCATAATTTGCCCAGATAGGATAAAAAAAGGAATAGCAAGCAAAGCAAAACTATCAAGTCCAGTCGCAATTCTTTGAGAAACAGTCGTAGTAGCAGCCGAAACAGGCATAGCAAGCATCAGGGTGAACATAGAAGATATTGCTATACACCATGCGACAGGAACACCTATTATTAATAATACAACAAAAGTGAGTACGAGGACCAGTACAGGTAAAAATTCAATCATGACGCATGTTTTTTAAATCTAAAATTTTATAATAAATAATTAATATGCCGCTCAAAGGTATCACAGCATAGACTATTCCAAGTGGGATTTTAAGTGACGGTGAAAGTTGTTCAAGTACCATAGTTATATAAACTAACCTAAGACCACCAACTAGCATACCAAAAAAGGCAAATCCCAATATGATAAGATTTATTGCAACCTTTACTCTTTTTAAATTATTAGGACTAAATTTTTCTGAAAAGTATGTTATGGCGACATGATTTCCTTTTCCAGCAACATAAGCAGCTCCAAGCACACCAACCCAAATCATAAGGTAACGGGCAAGTTCATCAGTGAATGAGCTTGGATTGGTCAAAATATATCGCGAAAAAACCTGCCATAAAACATTAATTACCATCGATGACATTATAATGACAAGAATTTTTTCCAACGCTGAATCAATTTGAGATCTTAGCTTCATATTTATTGAGTGTTTTTTATTTTTTCGATAAATATTTTCAAATCTGGGTCCTTTTGATATTCATCAAGTACAGATTTTGACTTTTCTGAAAACAAAGTTTTATCAGGATAGCTAACTAAAACTCCCGCAGCCTGAACAGCTTCGAGGGATTCTCGCTCTGACTCAAGCCATAGTCGCCGTTGCTCTACAACTGATAAATCAATCGCTTTTTGAATCCAATCTTGTTCCTGACTACTCAATGAGTTCCATAAATGAGTACTCATTAACACAACGTCTGGAACTGTTGTGTGTTCATCCAAAATATAATATTTACATACCTCGTAGTGTCTTGAGAGATAAAAGCTAGGTGGATTATTTTCAGCCCCATCAACCACACCCTGTTGAAGAGCAGTATAAAGTTCTCCCCAAGAGATAGGAGTAGGAGAACCACCAAGTGATTTAACCATATCAATTGCAGTTTGGCTTTCCATAACCCTAATTTTTAAACCATCTAAGTCATCAGGACCTACCAATGATTTATCGATGGTATAAAAGCTTCTACTGCCAGAATCATAATAACCCAAACCTTTTAACCAGTATTTCTCTGTTCCATTAAGTAATTCTTTTCCAATTGGACCATCGAGTACATTGAAGCAATGAGTTTTATCTCTAAACATATAAGGAATTCCAAAAACCTTTATGCTAGGAGCAAAATTTTCTAAAATACTTGCTGAGACCTTTGTCATGTCTAAACTTCCAATTTGAAGAAGTTCAACACATTGTCTTTCAGTTCCAAGCTGCTGACTTGGGTATATTTGAACCTTAAATCTCCCTTTTGATAACTCTTCTAATTTTTTACCAAAGTGGACCATACCTTTATGAACTGAATGGCTAGTGCTTAAACCATGGCCTAATCTTATAATTCTAGTGACTGTTAAATCATTACACGCCGAAAAAGTGAAAAAAAGGATAATTGAAATCAGATAGATATTTTTTTTCATTAGCTTTTGTATTTAATAAATTTTTTAAGGTTATGATAGCATATATTTTGAATCATTTCTCCAAAAAAGCTAATATCATTTGGTAACATTC
>CAJWHU010000234.1 GCA_913041325.1 uncultured Fidelibacterota bacterium
TACATGTCAGTTTAACAGACAATCCTTCTCACCTTGAAGCAGTTAATCCAGTAGTTTTAGGTCAAGTTAGAGCTAAACAATTTTTTCATAAAGATCCTGAGAGAAAAAAAGTTATTCCGGTTTTAATTCATGGCGATGCAGCATTCGCAGGTCAAGGAGTTGTCGCTGAATGTTTTGCGATGTCAGGCTTACCAGGTCACAATATTGGAGGAACCATACATGTTATAGTTAATAATCAAATAGGTTTCACAACTGCACCAAGATTTGCAAGATCATCACCTTACCCTTCAGATGTTGCAAAGCTGGCTCAAGCGCCAATTTTCCACGTGAATGGAGATGACCCAGAGGCAGTTGTGCATTGTGCAAAAGTAGCAACTGAATATAGACAGAAATTTAATAGGGATGTAGTAATTGATATGGTTTGTTACAGGCGCTTTGGACACAACGAAGGAGACGAACCATCTTTTACACAACCATTGATGTATAAAAAAATTAAGTCGCATCCAACAACATTAAACATTTATAGCGAAACCATTGCTAATGACGGACTTTTGACCCGAGATCAAATTTCGAAACAAAAAGAAGATTTTAAAAAATTTTTAGAAAAAGAGTACAAGGCCTCTGAAAATTATAAATCAGAATTAAAATGGTTTGAGGGCGTTTGGTCTAGATTTAAACCTGGTTTAGGCAAAGACAAAAGAGGTGTTAGTGGTGTAGATAAAGATAAATTAATGCAAATAGGAAAAAAAATTTCGACCTATCCAGCAGATTTTGTTATTCACAAAACTTTAGCAAAAGTTTTCAAACAAAGATTTGATATGTTCGATAAAAATTTACCAATAGATTGGTCAACAGCGGAGGCCTTGGCTTTTGGCACTTTACTAAACGAAGGTTTTTCAGTAAGACTATCAGGGCAAGATTCTGGTAGAGGTACTTTTAGTCAAAGACACGCTGTTTTGAGAAATCAAGAAAATCATGACAGATATATTCCTTGCAATAACATTTCAAAAAAGCAAAAAAATATTGAGGTAATAGATAGTTTACTTTCCGAGTTAGCAGTACTAGGTTTTGAATTTGGATATTCTCTTTCTGAACCAGAAACTTTAGTTCTTTGGGAAGCGCAATTTGGAGATTTTGCCAATGGTGCTCAAGTAATAATTGATCAATTTATTACTTCTGGTGAAGCTAAGTGGGGAAGAGCTAGCGGACTAGTTATGTTATTACCGCACGGGTATGAAGGTCAAGGCCCAGAACACTCTTCAGCAAGACTCGAAAGATTTTTGCAAATGTGCGCTGGTGAAAATATTCAAGTAATGAATTGTACAACTCCTGCAAATTATTTCCATGCTTTAAGAAGACAAATACATCGAGCATTTAGAAAACCTTTAATACTAATGACACCAAAATCCCTTTTGAGACATAAAAGATGTGTCTCAACAATGAAGGATTTTACAAAAAAAAATTCATTTCACAGAGTTTTAGAAGATGATGCATATCACACTGAAAGTAATTTATTAACTTTAGCACGAGATAAGAAAATATCAAAAGTTGTAATTTGCTCAGGTAAAATTTATTTTGATTTAATCGAGTCTCGTGAAAAAACTAAGAATAATAAAGTTGTCTTTATCAGAATAGAGCAGATTTACCCCTTCCCACTCAAAACCTTGGCAAATATAGTAAAGAGATACCCAAATGCCGAGTTCATATGGTGCCAAGAAGAACCAAAAAATATGGGTGCATGGAATACTGTAAGAATTTATATCGAAAGATCTATAGCCATGACTAAAATAGGCCAGTCAAAAGTTAGGTATGTAGGAAGAAAAGCCTCTTCATCAACTGCGACTGGAAATCTTAACAAACATGTTGCACAACAACGTGAAATATTAGAAAAGATAGTAGGTAAATATAATTAATGTCCAATAAAATATTAGTTCCGACCTTAGGCGAGTCAATAACAGAGGCAACTGTTGCTAAGTGGTTGAAAACAAAAGGTGATAAGGTAACCTCTGATGAGCCAATTGTAGAATTAGAGACCGACAAGGTAAATGTTGAAGTTCCATC
>CAJWHU010000235.1 GCA_913041325.1 uncultured Fidelibacterota bacterium
GTGTTGGGATCGCCTCCTTGAATCATAAAGCCTGGTATTACTCGGTGAAAGATTGTCCCATCATAGTATCCATTTTGTGCATGAAGTTTAAAACTTTCAACATGTTTAGGAGCAGAATCATCAAAAAACTCTATAACCATATCTCCGTATTTGGTTGAGATAATAGCAACTTCTTTTTTATTTTTATCAGTACCTTGTCCATTTTTTTCGCTTTGAATTTGATTGGTCTGTTGGTTCTTATTATTCACAGTGCTTTCCTTTTTTGATTTTTCACAGCTCACATTTACAAATCCAATTAGGATGGTAAATGATAATATATGTTTCATGATGTATGTCTACTCCCAGGTTTTTGAATTGGAATTTTTGCGAGTTTTTCCGGTATTTCATTTTTATTATAACTTATCGCATCTAATTTTACAATTGAATACTGGTTATTATGCAACCTTACTTTTCCATTGCTTCTATCAACAAGCACGCCCACCCCGATGATGTAAGCGCCTGATTTAGAGACTAAGTCTACTACCTCCAAGACAGATCCTCCTGTTGTTATAACGTCCTCTACGATCAACACTCTCTGATCACCTAATATTTCAAATCCTCTGCGTAATTGCATTTTATTATTTTTTCTTTCAGCAAAAATACTTTTACAATTCAACTCTAATCCAACCGCCGTGCTAAGTACTAAACCACCAATTGCAGGGGAAATAACAATATCAGGTTTGGTATCAGTGAATTTTTTGGCAATTTGCCTAGAAAAAGCTCGCAAATGCTCTGGATGCTGCAACACTTTAGCACATTGAAAATAACTCGCACTATGTCTTCCTGAAGTTAATATGAAATGTCCTTCCAGCAGGGCTCCTGTTGATTTAAAAATTTCAATAATTTTATGTTTACTCTTCATTTTTCCATGATTTTTCTAATTCTATCTAAATAATCCAATGCTGCACAATGTATTGCCTTTTTACTTTTGTCACCAACAAAACTTATGCCACGGGAAATGTTAATTATGCCAAGTCCATTTTTATTTCCGGCTTCCACAGACCTTGATAAATCGCCTCCCTGAAAACCTATACCAGGGATCAAGAATGGGACAGAGGGAACTAATTCTCTGACAGACGAAATTACGTCAGGCTCAGTAGCGCCAACAACAAGTCCAATATTATCCAAAACGTTTAATTCTTTAACATTCTTAGCAACAACTTTGTAAACTGGGTTAATAATGTTTGGATGGTCTTGTAGCTCTAAGGCTGACTTATTTGACGTTCTGCACAATACAAAAACACCCTTTTCAGTTTTTTTAATAAATGGCTTAATACTATCTGAGCCCATATATGGGTTCAATGTCACACAATCGAACCCAAAATGATCAAAAATGCTTTTTGCATATTGCTCAGCAGTATTCCCAATATCACCTCTCTTTGCATCCGCGATAATCACATGTTCGCTTCCAATATACTCAACTGTTTTCTCTAACCATTTAAAACCTTTTGATCCGTATCTTTCAAAAAAGGCGAGATTTGGTTTGTATGCAACCGCGTATTCTCTTGTGGCATCTATGACAGTAAATGTATGTTTTTTTAACTTGTCAAGGTTGTCGAAGCCCAGAGCCTCAGAGCTAATATCTAATCCGACACATAACAAGGATTTTCTCTCCTTTACTATGCGTTTTAATTTTAAATTAAATGATTCCATATATTATTCAATTTACCCTGATATAGGTTTACGGCACAATTTGAATAAACCCAATTTTACTTATGAGATTAAACCATCTAGTATTTAAAATCATCATAATAAACCTACTATTTTATGCAAAAATCACCCACACAGCTTAAGGTACTAGCCACGAGTAACTCTTTTCGAATAGAGTTTATAAAACATATTGGTACGGAAGATTACCAGCCACTCATAAAAATATCAGAGTCGCTCGCCCACGATTATGGTGCGAGAGCAAAGCTAACACCAAACACAATTCAAACTTATTTCAACAGGCAGGGATCACT